>NZ_JBFTHS010000027.1:0-70961 GCF_056394365.1 Lysinibacillus sp. 10T31 | reverse complement strand
GAAAGAAGAGCCAGAGTGACGGAAAGAAGAGCCAGAGTGACGGAAAGAAGAGCCAGAGTGACGGAAAGAAGAGCCAGAGTGACGGAAAGAAGAGCCAGAGTGACGGAAAGAAGAGCCAGAGTGACGGAAAGAGGAGGCAAAGCGACGGAAGGAAGAGCCAAGGTGACGGAAAGAAAACAGGGCGACGGAAAGAGGAGTCAAAGCGACGGAAAGAAGAGCTAGAGTGACGGAAAGAAAACAGAGCGACGGAAAGAAGAGTCAAAGCGAAGGAAAGAAAGACGAGAGCGACGGAAAGAATGGTCCAAGCGACGGAAAGAAAGTCGGAAGCGACGGAAGGAAAGATCCAAGCGACGGAAGGAAGAGCCAAGGTGACGGAAAGAAAACAGGGCGACGGAAAAAAGGGTCTAAGCGACGGAAAGAAGAGCTAGAGTGACGGCAAGAAAACAGAGCGACGGAAAGAGGAGTCAAAGCGACGGAAAGAGGAGTCAAAGCGACGGAAAGAATGGTCCAAGCGACGGAAAGAGGAGTCCAAGCGACGGAAAGAATAGTCCAAGCGACGGAAAGAATAGTCCAAGTGACGGAAAGAAGAGCCAGAGTGACGGCAAGAAAACAGAGCGACGGAAAGAGGAGTCAAAGCGACGGAAGGAAGAGCCAAGGTGACGGAAGGAAAACAGGGCGACGGAAGGAAAGATCCAAGCGACGGAAGGAAGAGCCAAGGTGACGGAAAGAAGACAGGGCGACGGAAAAAAGGGGCAAAGCGACGGAAAGAAGAGCCAAAGAGACGGAAGGAAAGATCCAAGCGACGGAAGGAAGAGCCAAGGTGACGGAAAGAAAACAGGGCGACGGAAAAAAGGGTCAAAGCGACGGAAAGAAGAGCCAAAGAGACGGAAGGAAAGATCCAAGCGACGGAAGGAAGAGCCAAGGTGACGGAAAGAAAACAGGGCGACGGAAAAAAAGGTCCAAGCGACGGAAAGAAAACAAAAAGATGGATAGAACCGGCGAAAAGATGGATAGGACCATCAAAAAGATGGATAGGGCCATCAAAAAGATGGATAGAACCGGCGAAAAAATGGATAGGACCAACAAAAAGGTGGATAGAATCATCAAAAAGCTAGAAAAAACAAAGCAACCCCACCGCATTGTGCCAAACACCACCATGCAATGCAGAACCACGAACCACGAACCACTATAAGAAACTATTTAATAAAAGGGTGTATATTGATATACTTACATTAATTTGTATTTAAGTTAAAATAATTATATATTTCGCATTGAAAATGTAACAAATTGTTCATAATCCATGTGTTGAAAGGGCTGATAGATTAAAAATGCAAGCGATTCAAGTTGAATTGAGCTTACCGGCAAACAGTGTTTTGAATGATACATATAAAATAAAAGAAGTACTTGCTACTAGTAAATTGTCATTTGTTTATATCGCGGAGAATATGAGTGTAGGGAATCAGCTAATTATTAAAGAGTTCTTTCCAAATGACATCGCTTTACGGGATTTAGATAATAAAACAGTCGTTAATCGTTTGCCTTCAACCAAGCAGAAGTTCGAGGATTTAAAAGCTATTTTTCTAAATGAAGCGTTAATTATGCGGCAAATAAATCATCGTAATATCGTCAAATATATGGACCACTTTGAAGAAAATGAGTCGATTTATATCGTGATGGAGTATTATGAAGGAACGTTATTAGATCAATACTTAAAGGGTTTTCCTATTAATGATAGGAATCATTTGTACACTAGTATATTCCTCCCTCTAATTGATGCTTTAAGCTATTTACATAAAAAAGGCATACTCCATCGTGATATTAAACCAAGTAATATTATGATAGATTCTGAAGGTAATCCTTATTTACTGGATTTTGGTTCGGCTATTTTTTATAAAACTGCTGAGAATTATCAAATATTTACAAGCCCAGGGTATTCTCCTTTAGAGCAATATTCGAATGTATCTGAGCAAGGTGTGTATACAGATATTTATAGTTTAGCAGCAACATTTTATTTTTCTTTAACAGATATTATCCCGCTGGATAGCTCAAAACGTATAATCGAGGATAAAATTGAAAATGTGAGAAAATATAATGAAAAAGTGAGTATTATTCTATCTCGAACTATTATGTGGGGCCTTGCAGTGCATGCAAAAAAACGATGCTCTTCACTTAAATTTATGGAACTGGCCGTTGCTACCGAAAATATTGCCAATAGGATAAAGAACTATTTTAATTCGAATGATACTAAATGACTATTTTTTTATAATAGTGATTCTATAGTATTGTTTTTCACTCAAAAACATATTTTTAATTAACGGCTTATGGACTATGAATTTTCACTCCATAAGCTGTTTTTTTAGTAAAAAAAAAGAATAAATACATTTATTTCTATAAAAACATCATAAACTTTAATATGTTTATTTTTTACCACCTAACCAGTTAAATACATTTGTTTTACATATAATTCTAATGTAAATATTGACAATAAAATTAGATATTGTATAGTTACTTTGTGATACATAATGTCATCAGTGAAGTAAGCATGTGAAATTATAGAACCATTTGGAATTCTAGTATTGAGTAACTGGAATACATAATTACATACAAAATCATAAATAAAAATAATTACTGATTCTTTGTCTGTAATTACCATTTTGTTACTTATTAGTATCTTATTAGTTGATTTCGAACGCAATTATCATATTTTATTTGCTACTCACTTATGACTATGCTTACTCGAAATTCGTTACAAAAAGGAGGGATGGCTGTATAATCATACGGCCGACTGAATGGAGATTATTAGTCAAACAAACAGAACCATGCTCTTTGAGGAAATTAATCCGGAAAAAATGGATTTAATTACGCTTGTTGGAGATGTAAAAGGGATTGACAGTCTTAGTGATGAAAAAATTAAAGAAATTAATGAAAATCTTCTTGTCAAAAGCTTCGACGAGTTTTTAGATAAGTTTTCTCCAACGGTTTATTCATTCTACAATGCTGCTAACCAAAAGGTTATGTATACATTACAGAAACCAGAAGGAATTCAAGATGACTGTATTTCTGAAATAGCAGTCGATCAAAATAATGATTTTTTAAAGATGTTATTTACCCTCATTGATACGAAAAGAAGTCAGGGCATCGCGAATGTTGATTTCAAGTTTGAAAATTTGCTCGATATGATCTCTCCTAAAAAGGTTATGGACGACATTCGACAAGTCCGAAAAGAAATTCATTACCTATATGGTGAATATGACAAATTAGATGAAGGCGATCCAAAAAAATTGGATACAGGGGACAAGCTAAACCTGATGTTTGAAGTGGCAAGTAGAAACTACAACAATGTCATGGCAATGCTTCCTTTAGCAATTGAAGATATTAAAACTCGACTATTGTTAGGTGCTAATCAGGATGAAGGTGAATCCGAAAAATTACAAATTGGGACGCTTTCAATTGGTGACAATGGTGAATTAAAAATTATTGAGGCACCACAAAATAATAGCTCAGAACTGATGGTTATTGAAGAAAATAGTAATTATGGTTTAAGCACAGTTTTTGAAGAGGACTATGAGGCGATTACAGAATCACCATCCTCTTATGTGAAAGATTTAGTCGTAAGAACCTTCTCTCCATTACCAGCCGTGAGAGCTGAATTGGATGTAGAGACAGAGGTACAAAACTACAATACATACTTAGAATTCTATAAGGATGCTAAGGATGAATTTGTAAAAACAGTGAAGCCGTTAGTTGAAAAACTATTAGGCGTAAAAATGTACTTTGATCAGTATGCAACTAAAAATAAAGGTATGCAGCCCTCGTTACTTGTAACGAATACAAAGTTAGATATGCTCGTTAAAAGTAATAATCTACCACGATTACGCACGTATTTAAATACAGTTAACTCCAAAAATGATTTTACAGATACGGTATGGTACGGAATTGTCCCTGCACTAGAACTAGAAGCTTCCGGAAAAATGAAAGTAAGTAGAGCTAGATTTAAAGGGAACGATAAGGTTGCCAAGCAAGATGGCAATACGATGGAATCGTTATCCATCCTTCTTGATACTGTGAAAGATTATAAAATACAGATTTTCTTCAACTTCATGGCAGAAGAAGAAACGACATTCAATGGAATTGCTACTGCAGGTATTGATCGCTTGATTGATAAATGCTCAGTGCTTATTCGAAAAGATTATAGTGAGTTTGCGATACCATGTTTACCGAACTTCACTATTATTCCTAAAGATAAATCAGGAGTAATCATTGATACAAGAATGCAGACAACAGAAAATGGAGCGCGATTATCTAAAGAAAAAGAGGATATTTTAAAACTTTGGATAGAGGGCGTTTATGTTGGTGCTAGCTATGTAGCGGCAGGTATTGTCTCAGCTTATCAATGTCCGGAATATTTGAAAGATTCTTTCAGAAATGTTCAGAGAAATTATCCTGGTGTACGCTTCGATATTGAAGCTGGTGATAATTCACTAAGAGCCGTTACAACAATGGCGAAAGAAATCTCAGGATTTACTAATAATATTAAAGATGCCATTAACAGCAGAAGCTTTGGCTTTGTATTCTCTTCAGAAAATGCACAGCTTCAAGATAAAGAAATTAAACGTATTACAGTGTATAAAGCTAGAAGTCTAGCGATGGAAGAAGATGGATTCGATTCAATTTACAAAACTCAAGTTAGTACGTATATTGAAAGAATTTTACGATTCCAATCTGGTGACTTTAAACACGAAAATATCGTTCGATTCTTTAGTAATAATCCAAGTAGTCAAAAAAGTAAATGGGTTAATGATAAAGGCTATGTAAACTCTATTATTCACGATGGAGATGACATTGGCTACATTATCGATGAGAAAACAAGCACTTGTCAGATTGACCTAATGTTTAACGGTAATGTGAAGAATCTTGAAGTCATGATTACAAAGGCAAGTAGTGCTGTTAAGGCCTAACAAGTTTACACATACACTCAAAAATTTTTTAAGTGGGATGTTTAAGATTTATTCATAAATCTTTTAACATAAATAGAATCTTCCATAAATTGCAAGGTGGTAACATTACATATTTCTCTATGTTTCATGTACTTGCATTAGGCATGGAGGAATGCATACAGCTAGTTATAAATTCACCTAAAGCAATTTATTGAGACGATTCAACAAATATTAGGAGGTACTAAAAATGGGTTTTGTATTAAAAGTAGAAGGATCAGAAGCAATTGAACTAGGGTTAGATAGCATTATGTCTGTTCAGTATGAAACAGATACTCCAGATGACTCTAACGCACGTTCTACAGATGTAGGAGCAACTTTAAAAGTAAAAGGTAAAATTCTTACTGCAACTGATGGTGATAATTCTGACGACACGATGAAATTAGGATTATGGTCATTAGTACCAGCTGAAAAAGCTGACTGTTACCGTAAAGTAACTTTAGAAGTTATTTCTGCTGATCAAGTAGTAAGAAAAATTCACTTCCCAAATGCTTTCGTTGTTGACTATTCAGAAAAGTATGGTGACACAGAAGGTATTGGTGAATTCTACTTATTCATTAAGCAAAAGAAAGACAAAACAGACTTGGCGAAAATCGAAGGCGGCTACGCTGTTTAAGATTGCTGCTTGATAGCTATTCCACATTATCTAAGGGACTTTCATAGTTCCTTAGATAATTTTGAATAATCCTAATATTGGGGATGAAAAAACATGAAAACGCATTATGAAACTTTAGGTGTTAGTAGAGACGCCACGCAAGCACAAATAAAACTAGCTTATCGAAAACTATCTAAAAAACATCATCCAGACGTGAGCGGTGGAAACAAAGAATCTGAAAAGATTTTTTTAGAAGTGACAGAGGCATACAAAGTACTGAAGGATCAAGCTTCAAGAGAAGCATATGATGCTCGACTAGATGGTGCTAGTCAAAGTTGGAGTAATGGACAGACATCTGAAAAACAGTCTTCACGCCAACAGTCTACTGAAAAAAAACCAGATTTTAATATGAGCAATATTGAAAAGAACTTTGAGCATTTTTTTGGTTTTAATCCTAAAACAAAGGAAACGGGATCAACCCTTAATAAGAACGCAAAGAAGAATCCACTAGATACAACTGATTTATTTGAACGTTTTTTTAACAAGTAAAACGAAGCCATAGCTAGTATGAAGGAGTGTGATAACATGTATGGTCAAAATTCAATGGATACATACACTGAAAACGCAAAAAAACAAATGATAATAAAAGTTATAGATATCATTATTGTCACAATCGCCTTCTTTTTCATTCTTTACGTATTTGTCATGAATCAGGATTTTATCTTGAAAACAATTATTGGACTTATGTTGGTCATACTAGCAATTGTTTATGGCTCTGTTAAGTATGAAGCAAGAGATAAAAATGACGATGTGACAAACAAGAAAATTCGAAAATTAGTTCTCCTCAATGATCGAGGAGCTGAAATAGATGAATGGGAGATAGATGACCAAACATCATTACTTATTGGTAAAAGTTCAGCTGACAATAAAGCAGATATCGATTTAAGCGGTACAGAATATGAATCGCTTATTAACTATGAACATGCCGTATTAAACAATGTTTCTGGAGTATGGTACATAGAGGATATTGATTCAGTAAATGGTGTTGGTTTAAAAAAAGCTAATAAGCGCGTTAAAAATAGAATACAACATGAAAGCCCTTACCCAATTGGTAACGGAGACACGATATACATAGCAAATACGCGAATTTTAGTGAAATAGAGACAAGTAAATTCGTAACATAGACGGGGGATAGCGAAAATGAGTTTGATTAGATGTACGAATGGTCACATGTTTAGTTCAAGAAGGCATAGAAATGTTTGTCCATATTGCAACGTAATGGTGGAACAGGAGCAAAGACCAAGCAGTCAGCAAACAGCTGTAGCAGAGCTAGATGATAAAACAATGCCATATCTTGGAGAAATGGATGGCATTGATCCGGTAACAGGATGGTTAGTTTGTATTGAAGGGCCTCAAATGGGGCGAGACTATCGAATTTTATCGGAAAAAAACTTTATTGGTAGAGCTGAGGATATGCACATCCGTATTGTCGGAGATAATTCGATTTCCCAGCGCAACCATGCAGTCATTGTTTATGATCCTAAAAAAAGGAATTTCTATTTGCTTCCAGGAGATGCATCAGGCCTAGCTTATCTTAATAATGAAGCGGTTTATACGCCAACAGAGCTAGCAGCGTATGATGTGATTCAGTTAGGCGGAAGTATGTTTCTCTTTATTCCCTTATGTGGTGTTCATTTTGAATGGGAAAACAACAACAGTGAGGGATGATGACGGATGGATCAGAAACTACTGCCATACATAATTGCACTTATTTTTATCGTTGTACTCATTGCATTATTAATCGTTAGAAACATGCTTGCGCAACAAAATGAAAAAAATAAAATAGAAATCGGTAATGGACAAACGATTGGCAGACGTGATGAGCAAGATGATTACTTCTCTACAGCTGAAACGAATAATGGAACAATTGCAGTCTTGGCTGATGGTATCAGTGGTTTAGCAAACGGTAGGATGGCAAGTACGGTTGCTGTCAATACATTTATTGAAGAATTTAAAAAGCTTAGCGGTCTAAATACTCTAGAAAAATTTTTTAAGGAGGCCGCTTTTGCAAGTAATCATATGATTGTCGAAAATTTAAATGGCTCGAACGGTGGTACTACATTAGTAGCAGCCGTTATTGATGATAACGGATTTCTTCATTGGGGAGCAGTTGGAGATAGTGTCATAACCATTTTCCGAAATGGAGAATTTAAGGCCATCAATCAAAAGCATATTTTTGAATCAGTGTTAACTGAGCGATATATATCTGGTGAAATATCTCAGCTTGAGGTGCAGGAAAATCCTTTGAAAAAGAGACTTATCAATTATTTAGGGTATGAAGGCTTTAAAAATATGGATATAGGAAAAAGTCCGATTCAGCTAAATATAGGAGATAAAGTATGCCTATTTAGTGATGGAGTCTATGATACTTTAACAGAGGTTGAAATGGAGAAAATTCTCTCTCAACAAGCTACTCCCTATGATATTGCTCAAGACATGATAAAAGCCGTTGAACAAAAACGCTTAAAAAATCAAGATAATGCAACCATCGTTATTCTAGAAAAAACATGGTAATCATTATACTTGTCGTCTTTAAATGAGTCAGTAAATAAGGAGGAGTAATCATGAGAAAGGAAAATAGCAACTTTAAAACAAGCTTTTTATCCGAAGCGGGCTCATTTTTGCAAAATAAAGATTACTTTGCCTATACAGAGCTGGACGATGTAGCCTGCTGGGTAGCTGTAAAAGGGTTAGATTCTGATCAGGAAATAAGTAGTGCGGAGCTTGCCGTGAAGGCAATTTTAGAGAAATTCATGGAAAAGCCATCCATGTCTAGAAGAAGCATTAAAAAATATTTGAAAAATGCCCAAGACATTCTCCAAGCTCAAAGCTTAAGGGTGAGATTGAAAGCAAGTATTGTCATTGTCGTATCAGATTACTCAAAGATGATTGTGGCAGTTGCAGGAAATTCGAGATTGTATCATTTTCGTAATGGTACTTTAACGTTTAAAAGCACTGATCAAAGCTTAGCGCAAGAGATAGTGAATACTAGGAACCGTTCGCTCGATATAAGTCATCACGAGGAAAGAACCAATTTACTAAATTATCTTGGTAAACCAAAAGATTTCCAGCCTTTTGTTTCGAAGAAAATGAAGTTAATGGATGACGATGTACTAGTGCTTTGTACAGCAGGCTTTTGGGAGGATGTCAATGAAATTGAAATGGCAGATGCGTTGGAAGATGCAAAAGAGCCTGAGAAATACATTGATTTATTAGAAGAGGTACTGTTAAGCAGGCAAAAGAAAGTGGTCAATAATTACACAATCGCAGCTATATTTGCTAATAAGGTTTATCAGGAAACAAATAAGAAAAAGATGAAATACATTAAAATGATTGCAGCTGCATTAGTGCTAGCTTTGGTCGTAGGTGGAGGCACGATTTTTTATCAGGCAAAGCAAGCCAAAAAAATGGCTGAATTAACCGTCGAGATGAAAGATCATGAAAAGAGCGGAAACCTTTATTTTCAAGATGGGACTTATGATAAGGCACTGCTGGAATATAGTGAAGGCAGAAATGCGGCAAAAAAATTGAAGGATCCAATACATAGAAATTTACTAGCTAAAAAATTAAGAGTTACCGATCTGATTATCAGTGGAGATAAATTAGCGGAAGAAGGTAAATTTAACGATGCCCTGGAGTCATATGAAAAGGCTAAAAAAGAAGGAAAGCTTATTAAAGACTTTGGGAAAGAAGTAGTTGAACAAAGAATCGCTAATATGGATACCATTGTACAAATTGCTGAAGCTGTGAAAGATGGAGATTTTCGATTTGAGGCAGAGGATTACAATGGGGCTCTTGAAACGTATCAAAAAGCTAGAAAAAAAGCCCTGACAATTGCCTATACTGGCGAACCTGAAATAAAGACAAAGATAGAAGACACAGAGGCTAAAATTGCTGAATTGAAAAAGGCCCAGAAGGAATTAAAGGCTGAAGGCTTAGAAAAAAGCGGGGATCAGAGCTATGCACGCCAAGAGTTCGGGAAAGCAATTGAATATTATACACTTGCACAGGAAATTTATCAGGAGACAGAGCTGCTGTCGAAGGTTTTAGGTCTTGAGCGAAAGGTTATGAACGCCAATGATAAATTAAATCCTCCTCCTCAAGCACAAGCTGCCGATAATGCAGCTCCGCCTACGAATGAAGGGACAGCTGCTGGTGAGCCATCTGATGCTGAAGTGATGAAAGAGGGAAAATAAATTGATGAAAGAGCTCATGATTGAACGGTTACGCAAAATAGAGGATTTAGAGCAACGTCAACTGCTAAAGGATATTGTCAGTGGCGTTTTTGTAAATTTAATCGATTATCAGGATGACATGAACAAAAGGCTTGAGGAGCGTATATTCAATGAAATAGATGATGCTGAGAATAGGTTTGATATTTATGTGACGTTAAGTTCCAGGGAGGATGTTGACCCTATTCATGAATGCTTATTCCCAATGCGGCCAACTGATTTAGAAAGTAAATCAATTAATTTTAAAAAAATGCTTGAAGCATTTAACAACAATAAATCAGCAGAACTGTTCACATTATTTCTAGAATGTGATTCCATAAAAATCCAACAATTACTTGCTGGGCAGCGACTCTTTAATGGAAAGCTAGTAACGACAGAAGGACAAGTAGAGATTAAGGTCAGTCTTTCGCAGAATACTGACTATTTACAAGAGATTAACAAGCTATATCCGCTTTTCCAAATAAACGGCTTACCGTGGAAAACCATTAATCACCCGTTCGTCTATAAATTTTTTAATGTCAATTTAGTAAATTGCCCGCCTTTAAATGAGGATGCTGAAATTACTGGAATAATCGTTGATTTAGAAGAGTATGAGGACAAAAAACGCCTAAATATGGTTCCACTATGGAACATTGAACGCTATGAGGTCAAAAATGTCGGGTTTCCCATCCCTGCTATCGATAAGGTGAATTTTGAACATGTCCTTTCCGTACGTAAAATCGGAAACGAGCATGGCTATCTTGTTGAGGCCGAAGAGGATAATGTTCGTTACGTTAAACGCTCAGACAATGAATTAACAATTGTTTCACCCCAAGATAAGTCAGGGGTTTGGCAGCTAATCAAAATTGCAAAGATGGAAGATGAGAAGATCGGCAAATTGAATTACGAGCTTGTATCAAATCGAAGAATCGAGCATTTTATACACAAATTCGCTAACAAGTATACGGCTACTGTTAAAACGAAGGGTGAAATTATTCGTATGATTAACTCCTTTGAGGCAGCTGATCAATTTGAGCTTGTAGATGTCGAAATAGTGGAATCTTTCTCGGGAACGAGCTTTACGCACTCCGCGAACACTTTCTTAACGGAAATGATAGGAGAAAATAATCATAGAAAAACGATGCTGTTAAAGTTTAAGGCGAAAGAGGAAAGAAACTTTATCGCAAACGATATTTTAAGCTTCCTCGTATCAGAAGTGCAACGACATTTCTTCGAATATGAATGTGTAGGTGTTTGGCTATGAACTATATTTGGGATTTGCTCATTAAAGCTGAGGATGAAGGACTTTCTAAAAAGGATATTTATTTTCATCTTGCAGAGGCCTATTCACCTTATATGGAACTAAGTCCACAACTATTAAATTCACAGTATGTTGACCAGCACGTTGAAGTAAATCCGTATTATCGCTATTACGGAATTTTTAATGGTCTTTTCCATCCTGATAATACTTCAGATATAGAGTTTAGGGATTATCTTTTAGATACCGTATTGCATTTTTTAGCTGAAATTGATCGTATGCAGGGCATGAATAAAAGAGAGTTCTATATTCGCTTTATCTTAAGGGAAATCGAGGCCGATGTATTTGGTAAATTGGCGCGTGACAATATTCATGCCTTTACGAAAAAGGAGCAAGAAATAGTTGCGCTCAACATGCTAAGACTGTACCGGACAGGTGAAGAAATTTACTTATTAAAGGATACGCTGAAAAGGCTCTTTAAAAATTGCATGATTTATGTGAAATCGGAGGACCAGGATGAGCTGCTTTTATACATCCGTCAAAAGCAGACAGAACAGAATGAGCGAAAGGTACAGCTTATACAAGAAATTTTTCTGCCAATAGGCTTTCATATGGAGGTTTATTGGCAATATCATTTTGGCATTATTGATGCAGAGGAAACGATGAAGCTAGATCGAATAGCTCTTTACTAAATGAGGAAGAGGAGGGATTCCAATGACAACTAAATATTCATATAAGCTGTATGCCAATAAGCGTAATACAGAAAAGAAATATATGACCTATACACGAGTAGAACTAATGGAAATGACAACCTTCCAGCTTAGAAATATTTGCTATAAGGAAAAGCTTGTGACTGGGCTTATTAATACACTGACAAGAGACGAGTTAATTGACAAGATTTTAAGATACCGTGGCTCTGAAGAAAACCCTCTTATTAGAGAAAAAAAGGATGGGGGCTTTGAACGAGTAGAAGCGGCCATGCAAGAGTATTTAAAAACACCGATGTCTGACAATGGTGACATTAAAATTCCTGCCAAAATGAGCTTATATAGCGGGATGAAGATTGATAAACCCGATCAGTATTTCGTGGAAACAGGCGGTTTTCTTGTTGAATCTAATGTACTGCTAGTCAATGAGCAGCTGGAACTTTGCGGCATCCTTAATATCCTTAAAGACGACGAAGTCCCAAATCAATACTATTTCGCTGCTGACCAAGCAATTGGAATTCGGAAGACAAACAATAAAAACTACAGCTTTATTTTTTTAAGAAAGCAAGATTCTGAATATATTTATAAGACGTATTATCAGGAGACTCCACTTCCGCCAACAAATCTTCATTATTATAAAGTTCCAATACCAGATTTAGAGATGAAACAGCTGGAAACAACGAATGCCATTCTTGCGATTGACTTTGGCACAACAAATACAACGGCTGGTGTTTATTTAGAGAGCGATTATGTGTCCTCTCCTTGCAGTCATGATTTGTTAAATGACAGAATTCAGCTAAATAGCATCAATTTTGTGCAATTTCCAGACCCACTTCATCAAAACGAATGGATTGAAGTAGTGCCGACGGTCATGACTGTCGCAGATTGCTCAAATGCAGACCAAGTATGCTATCACTACGGCTATGAAGCGTTAAAAATGATGAAAAAAAATAGCTATACATCTTTGGCTACGAAATTCCAAGGTATTAAGCGATGGGTTAGTAACTATGCCAAGCTGGAAGAGGTGATGGATGCTAACGGCAATACTGCACTTGTTCCACGTAGCCAAATTTTAAGAGAGTTTATGCTTTATATTATTCGAATGGCGGAGCATCAATTCAAATGTCGCTTCAAGCATTTACATATTTCCAGTCCCGTTAAGCTGAAAACACAATTTTTAGATATGTTTCGTGCGATTTTACCCGAATACCAAATCGAAACTGAGCATGCTCTCGATGAAGGGATGTCGGTACTTTATAATACAATCGCCAATCAAATAGAGAATGATAGCTTTCTCGATGGTAAGGAATACAAAGCGCTTGTGATTGATTGCGGGGGCGGAACAACAGACCTTTCTTCTTGTAAGTTTCGAATAGAGGACGGACATATTTCTTACAAAATTGATATTCATACTACCTATGAAAACGGGGATACGAATTTTGGTGGTAACAATATTACCTATCGCATTTTCCAATTTATGAAAATCGTCTTTGCCAACTATTATAGTCGAGGAAAAAATGATTATGATATCGATGCATTAATAGATATTCCAGGTAAGGATATTTATCGATATGTAGATGACCATGGCGTTGAAGCGGTGTACGAACAATTCGAAAAAGCCTTTGTAGATGCCGAATATATTATTCCTACACGCTTTAAGGAATATGAAAATCGAACACGTGATGAGTACCTACGTGTCCGCAATAATTATTATTTCTTATGGGAAATGGCAGAAGAGATGAAGAAGGAATTTTTCCGCAAAACAGGTATATTAAGAAGTCGTTTTTATGCGGATAGCGATATGCAGCACGATAGTGATTTAAATGTCACAGCAGTAGATCGCTGGTGCCTATCGTTGGTAGAAAATAATCAATTTAAGGAAGTTTATGACTTCCCAAATGTCTTTTTCAACATTAAAGAAATCAATCATCTCATAAAGGCAGATATTTATGATATCGTACGAGAGTTTTTAGAGGAATTTTATGAGACTGGCATACTGAGTGACTATTCCATCATTAAATTGACGGGACAATCCTGTAAAATAGACGCATTTCGCGAGGCTTTAAAGGAATTTGTACCAGGACGCAGCATTGAATTTAGACAAAAGGCTGAAAATATCGGTAAAGTTCCAGAGTTAAAGCTTGCTTGTTTAAGGGGAGCACTTCGTTATTTAAATGCTAAGAAAATCGGCATGATTGAAACAGAAGTGACGAACCATGCGCCAGTTGTGCCTTATGCTGTCAGTGCCTTTACGCATAATCGTCAGGAAAAATTACTGATTAGTAGCTTAGAAAGACTGAATCAAATACATGGTACGATTTCTCGCCCATGGGGTGTAAAAGAGGTGGAGTTTTTCCTCACTGGCAGCGACCATCACACAGCGTATAAATACACTTATTTTAATCGTCAGGAGGATTATGCACCTGTTCTTTATGAGAATATTGCAATGCACTATCAAGATAAAATTCCGCAGGACGAGACGGATTCTATCACGAATGGAGAAGTGAAGTTCTTTGTCTTTGCAGGCGAAGATCATTGGGGCTTCCATGTAGTTCCAGTAGCAAGAAAAGACGAACAGTTGTTTATCGGTAGCAAGGAATTCTTTGCCTTTGAAACCGATTTGTCTGAGCTAGATTTCTTTGATGGATTAAAGTAATGCAGCCTCCGGCGGATGTCATGGAATCGGCTTTGTATAATCAAAAACCGATTCCTGACTCAATTATGCCGAGGCATAATTGATCAGTGAAAAACAAGAAAAGAGGTGGGTGACAGCTTGTTTGCCAATCAATATCCACATTTTCAAAAAGGCCGCATTTTAAAGCGAGAAATGCTGGAAAATTTGCGGGATTATCCCAGAAGATTTTTAGATTTATATTTCCAAGATTATTCAAATGGCATCATTGCGGGTGCCAATATTATCGTAGCAGATACAAGCCTCATTATAGCGAAAGGCATTATCAAGCATAACGGAAAGCTCTATATGCTACATAGTAGCTATGAGCTTCCTTATGAGGCAACAGGAAGCGAGACGATTCTAAAAGTACGGTTTGCTGAAGAAGTGAATGAATTAGATTTTAAAAACCATACAACAGAAATAGTCCTAGATGATTCATTAGAACTTGCAAATAATGAGCTAGAGTTGGCGCGCTTTAAATTAAAATCGGGTGCAAAACTGCGCTCGGAGTATATTGATTTTTCCGATTTTGCTACTGAATACAATACGGTAAATTATCTTCACAGTCAGTATGCAGGTTTTCAAAAAAGCACATACCATCCAATCATTTTGCGCTATTTTGCACGAGAGCTGTTAAAAAATCGCCCAGCGAATCCGTATGATATAGCTTTTGCTTTAGAGTGCATAAATCAGGAGCGGGTTCAACGAGATGCGATTGATTTTTATATTTGCAATCGGCTAGAGCTAGACTACCAAACATTTTCTAATAGTCAAATTCATAAATACTTGAACCGTATTTTATTGGAATCAAAGCGCGGAGGTCGTATGACAGGACACAGTCAAGGGCGACCAAAGCGCATGATTGTTGACTAGCTGATAGTCTGCTGATGAAGAAATGTTCAAGAAATGGAAGGTGAATAGATTGAAATTTTTAGATGAACAAATTATCGCTCTTAGAAATGAAATGCGAGAGCAGGAACAACATGAATTAGCTCAAAAGGAAGCAGCTTTAAAAGAGAAGCAAGCGCCGCCTGAGGAGCCTATACAGGAGGAACAGCCTGAGCTAGAAGCAATTGACCTTTACAAGGACTTTGTCAATATAGACGAGCAGGAAGTACCGGTCATTGATCAGCATGTCCTGGATGGAAAAATTTCGTTCCGAATGCCGAAGATATTTTCAATCATGCCAGCTCAGTTAGCCTCATTAAAATACCCTTCAGAACGAAGACCAAACATTATATATACGGATGAATCATCTACTATCAATCTAGCTTTCAACAAGACATCACATTCTTTACCTGATGAGGGTGTAGCTGAGTTTCAGGAAAATATGATTGACGTTCTTGAGCAATCTCAGCCCGCAGCAGAATGGTTTGATACAGATGTAATCAAAATAGATGACAAAACAGTCGGATTTATCGAGGTCATTACACCTGCTATTGATGGTGAGATTTTTAATTTAATGTTCTTTGTATCGATTGATGAGAAAGCGCTTATTGGTACGTTCAATTGTACGGAGGAAGATACTGAGACTTGGCGTCCTATCGCTAGAGCGATGATGAAAACAATGAAATTCGCTTCTAACGGAAGTGGAGGGGGCGTATTACGATGAGTGGAGTAGTAACTGCCTATCATAATATTCAAATATTACCATTTAAGCTAGTGAGCATTCAAGAGCTTACACTCACAAAGAAAATGAATGAGCACGCGACATTACGCTTCACGGGTATTGTACCTGAGGAAGTTCGAGATCAGTATGTCGAAATGACAGAGGTCCATTCAGCTATTGAAGTGAATCAGCTCGATCATTTAGGTGCACCTACCCCGTTATTTAAGGGGATTATATTAGGTGTCAAAGTAAGTGCGATTCGAGATATTTATTATATCGAAGTAGAAGCTGCTTCCAATACATATCAACTCGATATTAAGAAGAAAAACTGCTCCTATCAGGATAAAGGGATGGCCTATTCATCTCTATTCAAACGAATGAGTTCCTTTTATCCTGGTCTCGATGTGATCGATGAGGCTACAAAGGGAGGAAAATTAGAGAAGTTTACCCTACAGTACCGAGAAACCGATTGGGAATTTTTAAAACGTCTTGCCTCCCGCTATAACACTGGACTAGTTCCTGCTGCTACCTTTGATAAGCCAAAGTTCCATTTAGGTGTCCCTGCTGGTCATGCGAAAGGAAAGCTAGAAGACTATCATTATACGACAAGAAAAAAACTAGCAGACTATCTCCTCTATACAGAGAACGGCAATGGTGGTATGGGAGAACATGACTTTATGTACTATGAAGTGGAAACCGATAAGGTACTTGCAATAGGTGACCACGTAACCTTTCATAAACACATCCTCTATGTTTGTGAAGCCTATACGTCGATGAAGGATGGTTTACTAAAGCATCGTTATACACTTTCAACGAAGAAAGGTATGAACAAGAGTGAAACCTTTAACGAAGAAATTTCGGGTGTATCCATCGAAGGTAAGGTGTTGGAAGTTGCCAAGGATCATATTAAGGTCCATCTAAATATTGATGAAAAACAGGATAAAGGGAAGGCGCATTGGTTCCTTTATTCAACGCCTTATACAGCTGAAGGGCATAGTGGTTGGTATTGTATGCCTGAAATTAACGACTTTGTTCATGTATATTTCCCTTCTTATCGTGAAGAAGAGGGAATTGCCAGCAGCTCGATTCGAAAAAATTTAGACAGCACCGCAACGAATAAACTAGATGATCCTTCGACGAAATATTACAGAACTGCCTTTGGTAAAGAAATTAAGATGAGCCCTACGGAAATTGTCATTACAGCACAGGATAACGATATTTTTATCCGTTTAAATGAAGCGAGCGGTATTGAAATTTTTAGTAAAAAGGAAATTAAACTTATTTCCGAGGCAGATATTTCAGTCAATGCAAGCAAGAAAATTCTTATGTCTGCGGAGGAAGAAATTTCACTAAAATGCAAGGGAAGTAAAATAACGATGGATGGCAGTGTGCAAATTTTCGGGAAAGAAGTAAAGGCCAATTAATAGCCCTATAGATGGGTTTCTTAATGAAGAGAAAGAAGGAGACACATATGCAAGCAGAGGAAATTTTACAGCATTTTTATGAAACGGAAGTAGAGAAAAGACGGTTGAAATATCTCTTGGCGTTAGAGGATTTTTTCCAAGCCTCAAAAGAAGAGCTTGCTGAGGAATTTAGAAAATCCTTTCAAATCATTTGTCGTCAGCTACAGCAGCAACAATCCCTTCAACAGAAAGGGCCAATTGGACATATCACGTTTTCCATGCTGCGTACAGAGCTACTGGAGGGGCGTCACCACTATCTAGTGGAGGGAACAGATGAGGAATGGTTCTTTGACCTTCGACCTATTTTAACTACCTATGATGCAAGCTGGGCTCTGAGCTTTTTAGAGCAATTCGTTGAGGAACTATATTTATACAGCAAAACATTCATGGGGGCCATTACCCAAGCGGATATTGAGCAAATCAAGCTTAAGGAAGTAACTCATTTTCATCAATATGTTATTAGCCTTGCTAGATATGCATTGCCAGATATTATTAGATGTCCCGAATATTTAGCACTTGATCGTGATGCTGCTGTAGAAATTCGTATAGGTGAATTTCTGGATGTCAATGAAGTTGTCTATAGCGAGGATTTCTCTTCGAAAGATATCGAAGAAATTAAGGCTTGGCTGGCTCAAAAATTAGAGGATGAATATGCGTATGAAGTATTTAGCAACTTAAATCTATCTGGTGGCAACTATGAAGACTTAGATATTCAATATGCCTTTTTCCAGAAAACAAATTTAGCACAGAGTCAAATGCGTAATTGCTTACTCATTGGCGCCAATCTTAGGAATAGTAAACTAATGGAAGCTGATTTAAGCTTCAGTACGATTCATGAAGCCGATTTTAGCAATAGTCAATTGCAAGGTGCTAACTTCCAACAAGCTCAGGGTGCAAGCGGACTAACTGATCGACAAAAGTGGGAAATGCCAGGCTATCTCCCAGTGCGCTTTACTGATGCTAATTTAGAGGGAGCTGATTTTGAGCTAGCTAATTTACGAGGTGCTAGCTTTATCGGCGCTAACGTCAAGAATACCCATTTTGAAGGAGCTAATTTAGAAAAAGCTGTGTTCTCGAAGGAAGCACGAGAGCATCTGAAGCTAGATCCATTCCAAATAGCAAGTGTCATTTGGAAATAGATGTCGTGAAAAAGGAGATTAAAAGATGAACTATTTTATTCTATCTCAGGATGAGCGTATCTCGAATGCTGTAGAACCAGTTGGACTATCAAAAATTATAAAAAAAGAACTATTAACAGTGGAAAAAATGGAGGAGCTAGATGAGCTCGAGCGTCAATTTCCTGTTTTAGATAAAAGTGAAAATGTCTATATCGATTTTATCGAAAAGCCCATTGCTCTTTTAGCTAATCCAGTGAAGCAGTTAGTGGAAAAATATGAGCCGCGCTTACCATTTAAAGCAGTTGTTCTCGTAGATATGCCGAAATTAAAACAGACGTTATATTGGCTCTCCATTCCGCCAAAAGTGGCCTGTCTTTCAGCACAAACCGAATTCAATCTAGACGGAACGCTGAAAAAGCTAGTTATTGATGAGACTTTAGCCGCACCATACACCTTCTTTCAAATTGAAGGTATTAAAGAGGATTACATCATTGTCAATATTGAGCTAGCAGAAAGTATATTGCGCCGATCATTTCGAGGTATTCGATTACGCAAAGTGCAAACGGAAGGCAAATGGAACGAGATCCTTCATGTATAGATAACTAGAAATACATAGAGTAGGAGAGCATTAACATGAAAAAAAGATGGGCAGCGGCTGCTTTCGCAGCAATAGTACTAGCTGGTTGTGGGTCAGGTGAAGCTGAAAAAGGTGAGAAAAAAGAGCCAGTAGCTGAACAGGGTAGTGCAGTTAAAATAGATTTTAGCAAAGAGAATTTGGCTAAAAGCTTTAAAGAAGGCACATTCAAAGCAGATGTCATGGCAATTGGTCTTCCAGCAGATTTAAACGAGAAAGCAGAGAAAATTACAGCAGCGATGCAGGCTTCTCTCGCAAAAAATAAAGCTTGGTATTTAGAAACAGTAGCTGGGCTAGCTGAAGGTGAGAAGCTTCCCTATGATGAAAAATTAGGCATTACAGAAGACGAATATAAGTTTTTCCTAGAACTTAATCAGCATTTCCAACTCGGAAAAATTGGCGAAAGTGATATTACTATTGCAAAAAAGGATGATCAGTTAACGATTGAAAATCCTACTGCTACAATCGTGAAAAAGCTAACGATTAGCGCGGATGGAAGCACATTGCAAAGTGATTTAGGTGACCTTGCATATGTAGAGGAAATCAAAGCTTCCGATGCACAAAAAATAACAGGAAAATGGAACGGTCATTTATATCGCATGGGTGGCGATGATACAAAGCAGGTTCTCAAAATTTCAATTGGCCAGCTAGAGGATAGCAAGAAAAACATTATTTATACAGAGTTGTATGAAGAAGGTAAAGAGAAAAAAGACGAGATCATTATGTTCTAAATTGATTAGTTATTAAAGCGATATCTAGGCATTTACGCATCATGATAAAGATTCTCCAAAGCGAAAATAGTAACGTATTATTTTCGCTTTGGAGTGTGCAATGTGAAGCGACGTGAATGCACACTTTTCTTATAGAAAGGGTGGTTTTCAATGGCAGATGAAATGCAGACAAAAGGCGATGAGCAGCGCAGTTATGTAGTTGCTGGTGCCAAATTATCGTGCTCGCAGGGCGATCAGACAAGCATATTAAAGATGCCTGTAAGCCATGGCGTTTATACAAAAGACAAGGCAAAGATGAACACGATGGATTATAAGCCCTATGTCAATATTCAGCCATTTGGTTTATGTCAAACATTATCTAATCCTACGGTGGCAGCTGCAACAGCGGCTAATAATGGTGTCTTGAAACCGATGCCGTGTACACCAGTAGTCACGATGCCATGGATTAACGGAAAGTCTGATCAGTTGATTGAGAATTCTCCCGCGCTTATCAATCAATCTACTAATATGTGCATATATTGCGGGACGATAAAGGTAGAAGATGATGGTCAAGAATAAGTCATCATCCACTGAGGAAAGAAGGGTATTCATGTGAACACGTATGAGGAAGTGATTGGATACGGAGAGCTTGAACTCGTATCCCCCTATGAGGTTCAGACGTTGCATGATCTCAGCTTGACCCAAACTGTGAATGACCATGCAAGGTTATCAATTACGGGATTCATCCCAGAGGAGAAGAAAGATCGCTGTATGCAGATTGCCAGCAGTTCAGATCGGATAGAGCTCTATCAAAAACGCAATGGACAGCGTGTGCGACCGCTTTTTAAGGGGCAAGTATCTGAAGTGGCCGTTCGTATGGTGAGAGGCGTGTACCAAATTGAGTTAGAGGCGGTGTCATCTACATTTACCCTAGATTGTAAACGCAATGCTCGCTCTTTCCAGCATGACAAGATGACGTATAATGCCATGCTTAAGAAAGTACTTGCTAACTATCCAGGCTCCGATGTTATTGACACTGCGTCAAAGGCTACTCCTCTAAAGCAATTTATATTACAATATAGGGAGACGGACTGGCAATTTCTAAAGCGCATGGCCTCGCATTTTCGAACAGTGCTTGTACCAGCAGTAGATGCCGATAAGCCTAAGCTATGGTTCGGTCTCCCAGAAGGTCGAATAGAAAAACTGTCAGCTACTAGCTATACAATCACCAAGGATCGTTCCAAGTATTTACATACGCTGCAAAATGACATTGAGCGACCAATGGAGGAGCATAATACAGTATCCTATGTAATCGAGTCCAAAAAAACATTAGCACTTGGTGACCGTGTCCAACTCCAAAACAAGAAGCTAGTTGTGGCCAAATCCATAGCACGCATGCGACAAGGTGTCCTTACATATGAATATCATCTACTGTCCGAGGCAGGCATTCGTCAAGAAAGACTAAACATTCCGTCCCTGTCAGGCACAGCGATTGAGGGTAAGGTATTAGAGGTCAAAAAAGATCAAGTATGCCTGCACCTATCCATTGATGAGGCACAAAAAAAGGAAGAAGCCACATGGTTCTCACTTGCAACGCTTTATACTGCAGAAGGGCATAGCGGCTTTTACAGCCCGCCAGAGGAAGGCGATAGCGTTCATCTTGCCTTCCCGACACACCGGGAGGAAGCAGCCGTTGTCCGCCACAGTGTACGAAAGAGCGGCGACGCCAACCCAAAGACAGCCGATCCGAAAACGTCCTACTGGGGTACGCCAAAAGGCAAGGACATCAAGCTAGACGCACAATCTGTCACATTTACTGCACAGGAAGGCGCCGTTTTCCTAAAGTTAGATCAGGGAAGCGGAGTAGAAGTACATAGTAAGCATCCGCTAACACTAACCACCAATGATACGATCACCTTTGCAGGTAAAAGCATCTCCATGAGCGCAACAGAATCTATGCGCTTAACATGTGGCTCCAGCAGTCTCGTTTTTGATGGAATCACCGATATTCAGGGACAGGTTGTCACAATGGAAGGCTCGAACAAAGCACCTGTAACCGTGTCTAATACATCGGGAGAAGGCGCTGACCTTGACTCCGCACTAGACGTCATGGGCATGATCCCTATTGGTGGGGGTGATGCTTAATGGCGAAGAAGGGTAAAGGATTCTTCGGAGCAGTTGGCAGTTTCCTTGGCAGTATCCCTGCCGTTAAGAAAGTAAAAAAAGCTGCGAAGTCTGTTAAAAAGAAAATCAAAAAGGCCAAAAAGAAACTAAAGAAAGCCTTAAAAAAAGCAAAGAAAAAGCTCAAGAAAAAGTTAGGCAAGGTCTTGACAAAAGCCAGGAAGCTAAAAAATAATTTATCCAAGAGCAAATTGGTCAAGAGGTTTAAAAAGGCTGTGAAAAAAGCAGTTAAAAAGGCCAAAAAGTATGTAAAAAAAGTTGTAAAGACAGTTAAAAAGGCAGCGAAAACAGCTGTTAAAGCAGTTAAAAAGGCAGCCAAAACAACTGTTAAGGCGGTTAAAACCGCAGTAAAAACAACTGTTAAAGCGGTGAAAACAGCTGTTAAGGAAGTTAAAAAGGCAGCCAAAACAATTGTAAAGGAAGTTAAAAAGGCAACAAAAGAAGCTGTCAAAGTCTATCAGTCGTTAGAAAAAATGGAACCTCTAAAAATCACTAAAGATATGTCTGCTAAAGAAAAATGGTTACGAGAGGGATACAATGCAAGCTTAAATTTAGCTCAAAAATCCAAAGGAACGTTTGACGGAACCGTAGATGCAGTGAAAGGTGTATATGATGATTTAAAAGAATTAGTGACTAATCCGATTGGAGTATTTAAAAATACGGTGGAAGCAATTTCACACCCTATTGAAACTGCAAAAACCATAGGTAATTCAATTAAAGATTCCTTTGAGAGAGATGTCGTCAATGGGAATGCATATTCACAAGCATACTGGGGTACTAAAGCAACAATAAACACTGCAACTGCTGTGGTTGGTACAAAAGGTCTTGGTTCACTAGCAAAAACAGGGAAGCTTCCTAACGTTAAAACGCCAGATATTCCTGCGAAATTTCCAACCAAACAAATTGATCCTATAGGAGATCAACATATTATTGATAAAGTAGCAGAAGCTAGGGGACAATTAGGTAGAAGATATAAGGAAAAAGGTAACTTTGCTTATGCTGAAGTAAATATTTCAGGAGTTAGTAAGAAAGATTTTTATGCCCATAGCAGAATTCAAGATCGCGAGAAAAATATACCTGGTGCTGAAGAGTTTTCATTTAAACCAGATAATCCAACATTTAAAGCAATTGATGCTCCTGATAAATCAGGAGAAACTTTTTTTAGAGATGTAGATACAGAGTATAAAATTTTAAATGATTTAGCAGAGAGAATAGGAACTAATTATGAAGCAAAGGGTAAAGTAAAATTATTTACTGAAAAAGTTGTATGTGATAGTTGTGATCAGGTAATCCAACAATTTAATAAAAAATATCCGAATATTGAAGTCGAGGTAATTCATAATAGTGATAATTCTATTTCACCAAAATAATCAAGGAGGTTTTTAAATGGTTTTTAGTTATGATGAATATGAAGAGGATATTTACGAAGATTATAATGAATTAATAGAGGAAGAAAAAATTAGTAGGAGGGAAGCGTTAGCTAGGAATTTTTATGACTATGATATGTTGGCTAAAAAAAGTGAAACAGATAAAGCAATAATTTTTGTGATATTTTCAGAAATAGCAGTCTCCCATGTTAAAATTCTACATTCTTTTAAGGATTATTTGGAAAAAAATCTAACTGAATTGGATTTTAAAATAATTCAACAAGAGAATAAATTAACACCACAACAATATAGTGATTTAGCATCGAGAAAGGAACGTGTTTTACAGAAATTAAAAAACATGTCTCTAGATTATTTTCCTAGAGTTTGTTGGTATTACGACGAATTAGTAGAAGAGGTCCAAAAATTTATTAACAATTTTAAGTTAGAAAATGAAAATACCGATTCAATAGTTACTACTGTGTTGCAACGATTTGAACGAGATTGTAAGAATACTAAAAGTGAAAAGTTCATTGTCTATACAATACTTGCTGAAAATTTGTACAACCAAGGGTTAACTGGAGTAGAGGGTATTGAAGATGTTAAACATGTGTTGCAATCGTTCAGTATCGAAGATGTATCTGATGAGCAATTGACTGAAGATGAACAAGAAAAGTTAGCTGATCGAATTAAAAGTGTTTTATCTAATTTAAAATGAAATTATTGTGGTTTAATCGTTAAAAGACAATAAGTTAAAGACTATTTTCTAATAAGACAAATAATTTCTTAATATCTTAAGCCCATTAACCATACATAACAGTGGTTAAATGGGCTTTTTTTATTATTAGAATCGGAAGGACATAGCGGCTTTTACAGCCCGCCAGAAGAAGGCAATAGCGTTCATCTTGCTTTCCCGACACACCGGGAGGAAGCAGCCGTTGTCCGCCATAGTGTACGAAAGGGCGGCGACTCCAACCCAAAGACAGCCGATCCAAAAACGTCCTACTGGGGTACGCCAAAAGGCAAGGACATCAAGCTAGACCCACAATCTGTCACATTTACTGCACAGGAAGGCGCCGTTTTCCTAAAGTTGGATCAGGGAAGCGGAGTAGAAGTACATAGTAAGCATCCGCTTACACTAACAGCCAATGATACGATCACCTTTGCAGGTAAAAGCATATCCATGAGCGCCACAGAATCTATGCGCTTAACATGTGGCTCCAGCAGTCTCGTTTTTGATGGAATCACCGATATTCAGGGACAGGTCTTGACAAAAGCCAGGAAGCTTAAAAATAATTTATCCAAGAGCAAATTGGTCAAGAGATTTAAAAAGGCTGTGAAAAAAGCAGTTAAAAAGGCAGCGAAAAAAGCTGTTAAGGCAGTTAAAACCGCAACGAAAACATTAGTACAAGCAAAGAAAAATGATGTTAATGTGGCAACTAAAAAAGCAAGTAAAGCTGCAGCATCAATAGTACAAAAATCAAAGTATATAAATTTAGAAAACTCCTGTCCTGTTGAACAATCAGTAAAGAAACCAGGAATATTATTAACATTACTATCTGCAATTGCAGATTTTGTCCCGTTTCTTGGAAATGCTAAAGCTGGTTTTGAGGCGTACGAAGGATACGATCCAATTACAAAGAAAGAATTGGATTATACAGATCGAGGGATAGCCACAGCAGGTATCATTCTTGGTGGTATTGCTAAAGTAGCAAAAGGAGGGAAAGTTGCCACTGAATTAATTTCTGAAAGCAAGAACGCGACTAATGTAGCTGAAACAGCTGCAAATTCATCGAAAAATACGACATCAGTAATATCATCTTTAAAACAAGACCCTAGACTAGTTAAAGCAGCAGAGCAAATGGGTAAAGATAAAGTTATTCAACAAGAAGCAGATGAGTTAATACAAAAATTTATAAGCGGAAATACAAATCCTGGATTAGGAAGTAAGAATTTATTTGGAAATATCTCGTACTTACGTGGAAGAAATGGTGCAAGGGTATTTTATAGAATGAATGATGGTAAGATGGAGATTTTAGGTAAATCAAATAAAAAAAATGAGCAAACTGTAATTAATATTCTAAAAGAATTATATGGGGAATAAGGAGGGATATGAGTGAAAATTAATAGAATTAATTTTCCAACTTCATTACTACAAGTAAAAAATATAAAAGATGATAATATTGATATTTTTGTGGAACTAGATGATGGTTTTACCTATACTTTAGTTGTCTGTACTCCCAAGAATCTTGAGACATTAATGAAAAGAGAAAACATTGAATATCTTCCTGCCATGCCTCCAATGATTATCGTTCAAGAGATTACAGAAGAAAATATAAGAAAAGCACTTGATACTTATCTTGACAATAATGCTTATTGGTTAAAACTATACTATTTAGCTGGAGAATTTGATATGGAGATACTTGAAAATACATTAAGTAGAGTTAAATCAGAAATTGAAGAAATTTTATAAATTTTAGATTTTAAAAGATATTTATATAAAAGGTGAAATTCTGGCGGTTATCTTTAAGATAACCGCTTTTATTGTATTCGTTGAAAATCCCCTGCTGTGCAAGAGGGTCCGGATAGCTTTTAGCTATAGACAATAAAAAAAACTCCAAACGTACAATCAAGTCAGGTCTGTTCAACCGACTTCGTACGAAAGGTGCCTTTAAAAATGAATAATAAAAGTTTAGCACATACAACATGGAATTTTAAGTATCACATAGTGTTTGCTCCAAAGTATAGACGATAAATTATTTAGGTCGAATTAAAGCAGATGTAGGAAGAATATTACGCCAATTATGTGAAAGAAAAGGTATAGAAATCATAGAGAGCAACAGCGTGCCCAGATCATATTCATATGTTGGTAAGCATTCCACCAAAACTAAGTGTATCTGCGTTCATGGGCTACTTAAAAGGGAAGAGTAGTTTAATGATTTTTGATCGACACGCTAATCTAAAGTATAAATATGGTAATCATCAATTCTGGTGTCGAGGATACTATGTAGATACAGTGGGGCGGAATAAGAAAAAGATTCAGGAGTATATAAAAAATCAATTACAGGAAGATATCTTGCAAGATCAAATGACGATGAAAGCATTGATCCATTCACAGGAGAAGAAATCAAGAGAAAGAAAAAATAAGTAAGCCGCTTTAGCGGTTTGTGTGGAAACGGAGTGCGGTTGGCAGACCTTTCAGAATGTCTTTAGAAATGGGCCAGTCCCCCAGCGTTTCACGCGCAGAGCAAACGACCAGTTATACTGGTGGATTCTGATTGTATCCTTCGAAAACCCCTTGCTATGCGAGAGATTCCGGAAAGCTTTTAGCTATGGACAAGAAAAAAAAACAAATCATACAATGAAGGTGGTCTGGTCAACCGACTGCATGTGAAAGGGGTACCCAAATGGATAATAAAAGTTTAGCACATACGAAATGGATTGTAAGTATCACGTTGTCTTCGCTCCAAAGTACAGAAGACAAATCATTTATGGTCAAATCAAGTTATATATAGGCAGAATATTTAGTCAATTACGTGAAAGGAAAGGTGTAGAAATCATCGAAGCCACTGCATGTCCGAATCACATTCATATGTTGGTAAGTATTCCACCGAAGTTAAGTGTTTCGGCATTCATGGGTTATTTATAAGGAAAAAGTAGTTTAATGATATTTGAATGACATGCAAATTTAAAGTATCGATATGAAATCGTCAATTTTGGTGTCGAGGGTATTATGTGGATTCAGTCGGTCGAAGTAAGAAAGTGATTCAAGTGATTCAAGTGATTCAAGAGTATAGAAAAAATCAATTACAAGAAGATATTCCTCAGGATCAAATGACAATGAAAGAATTCATTGATCCATTCACAGGAGAAGAAATAAAGAGAAAGAAAAAATAAGTGAACCGCTTAAGCGCCTGCACCTATCCATTGATGAGGCACAAAAAAAGGAAGAAGCCACATGGTTCTCACTTGCTACGCCTTATATAGCAGAAGGACATAGCGGCTTTTACAGCCCGCCAGAAGAAGGCGATAGCGTTCATCTTGCCTTCCCGACACACCGGGAGGAAGCAGCCATTGTCCGACACAGTGTACGAAAGGGCGGCGACTCTAACCCAAAAACAGCCGATCCGAAAACGTCCTACTGGGGCACACCAAAAGGCAAGGACATCAAGCTAGACCCACAAGCTGTCACATTTAATGCACAAGAAGGCGCCGTTTTCCTAAAGCTGGATCAGGGAAGCGGAGTAGAAGTACATAGTAAGCATCCGCTTACACTAAAAGCCAACGATATCACCTTTGCAGGTAAAAGCATCTCGATGAGCGCAACAGAATCTATGCAAATAACCTGTGGTACTAGTAGTCTTGTCTTAGATGGCAACACCGATATGCAAGGACAGGTTGTGAGAATGGACGGCTCCAACAAAGCACCTGTGTCTGTATCCAATAAATCGGAAGATGGAGCTGACCTTGGCTCTGCATTAGACGTCATGGGCAGTATCCCTATTGGTGGGGGGGCTGTTTAATGGCGAAGAAGGGTAAGGGCTTTTTAGGGGCAATCGGCAGTTTCTTTGGTAGTATCCCTGTCGTTAAGAAAGTTGTAAAGACAGGAAAGCGTATGTGGAAGGGCATCAAAAAAAAGGGAAAACAACTGTTTAAATTTTTTAAAAAGTTTATGAAAAAGCTTGGCAAGCTATATACAAAGGCACGAAAAAAAGCAAGAAAGCTCAAAAAGTGGGCCATCCGATGGGGGAAGCGTACTTGGAAGGCGGGAGTACTCTGGTTAAAAAACACTGCCCAGAAGGGAGCAAGGTGGGTAAAACAGAAATCAAAACAAGTGTACCAGAAGACAAAACAGGTGTACGAGAAGACAAAACAGGTGTACCAGCAGACAAAACAGAAAGTAAATGAACAAGTAAAAAAAACAGTTGAAGTATTGAAGCAAGAAATGAAAGTAGAGTCTGAAAAATGGAAGAAAGAGTTTGAAAAATGGAAAAAAGAGACTGAGTTATTAAAAAAAGATTTTAAGTTACTAAAGGACGATCTTGGATTATGGCTAAATAATGATGGGAGATCTTTCAAGGAGAAATGGGAAGAATCAAAAGGAAATTTAAAAGAATCTAATGAAAATCTCAAAGAATCCATTGTAAATATCACAGATTCGAACCTACCTGCAAAGAGTGATAATATAAATAGATCCTTCAGAGAAACTACACAAGCAGATATTGAACTTGTTGGAAATTTAAGGGAAAAATATAATGCTGGTAAAAGAAGGAATGTCGCGGGGGCGAAAGGTAAAATAGACGGTGTGGATATAAATTTGGAAAGCGTTAGTGGAGAGTTTACAAATAGTGATTACTTTAATAAAGGTAACTTTATGCCCCCACAACCAAAGGATTATCATTATGAAGGCCCAATCAGTGAGTTTACAAGTCATACTGAACAAAAAATTGTAGAGTTTTTAAGGCTGGAATATAAAGATAGGCCGGATGTAAAGGGAAGGATTGAAATTATTTCTGAACGTCCGTATTGTGATAATTGTATTGATTTAGTTGATCAATTCCAAAAAGAATTTCCAAACATTGAAGTAATTCGTGTTGAAGTAATTCCAAAAAAAGGAGAATAATAATGGTATATTTAAATGAATTTGTTGCCCAACTTCAAAAAGACAAAATTCCTATGCAACCTTGTACAAAGGAAGAAGTAAATGAAGTGAAAAAATTGATAGGAAATAATAAACTTCCTGAAGCATACATTGAGTTTCTTGAAGTAATGGGTGGAGGAACAGAGCATACTTTTTTACGAGGTGAGTCATGTTTTATTGACGAGTTATTGGAGTTAAACGAATGGGGAGCAGAATTATTAGAAGAAAATAACGTGCAGTTGAGCCTTACTCCTAACGACTTTGTATTTTGGATGAGTCAAGGGTGTATGTTTTGTTTCTTTAAATTAGATGAGGGTGAAGATCCTGCAGTCTATTTTTATTCTGAAGGCAAAAAGAAAGATGGTTTTTATAAGATTACAGATACTTTTACAGAATTTTTACAGCGTAGGTATATAAAAGATAAGTATATTTTTCAAAAAAGGGATTAAAAGGTTATTATAATTTACTATGGATATTTTTAGCTCACAAAATCATAATTGCTTCATTACAATAGTTATTATCATAAGCTAAAAAAGCTTTTCATCTACTCAAACAGCTCATACAACCATTTTATTGGTAAGTGTGAGCTGTTTATTTTTGCATTGTGACAAAGTCGACATTTTTTGAAATAAGTTGTCCCTTCCTATATAAAAGACTAAACATTCCTTCACTGTCAGGCATAGCGATTGAGGGAAAGGTATTAGAGGTCAAAAAGGATCAAGTACGCCTGCACCTATCCATTGATAAGGCACAAAAAAAGGAAGAAGCCACATGGTTCTCATTTGCTACGCCTTATACTGCAGAAGGACATAGCGGTTTTTACAGCCCGCCAGAGAAAGGCGATAGCGTCCATCTAGCCTTCCCGACACATCGGGAGGAAGCAGCCGTTGTCCGCCACAGTGTAAGAAAGGGCGGCGACTCTAACCCAAAAACAGCCGATCCCAAAACGTCCTACTGGGGCACACTAAAAGGCAAGGACATCAAGCTAGACCCGCAATCGGTGACGTTTACCGCAAAGGAAGGCGCCGTTTTCCTAAAGCTGGATCAGGGAAGCGGAGTAGAAGTACATAGTAAGCATCCGCTTACACTAAAAGCCAATGATATCACCTTTGCAGGTAAAAGCATTTCGATGAGCGCAACAGAATCCATGCAAATAACCTGTGGTACTAGTAGTCTTGTCTTGGATGGCAACACCGATATGCAAGGACAGGTTGTGAGAATGGAAGGCTCCAACAAAGCACCTGTATCCAATAAATCGGAAGACGGAGCTGACCTTGGCTCTGCATTAGACGTCATGGGTATGATCCCTGTTGGTGGGGGTGGTGCTTAATGAAAGGCTTTTTTTAAGCAGTCGGCAATTTCCTTGGTAGTATCCCTGTCGTTAGGACAGTTGTTAAAGTAGGTAAGAGAGCGTGGAAGGGAATCAAAAAATTTGGAAAAAAGCTAGGGAAATTTATAAAAAGGTTTGCGAAAAAATTGGGCAAGATCTATACAAAGGCACGGAAAAAAGCAAGAAGGCTCAAAAGGTGGCTCATCCGACGGGGGAAGCGTATTTATAAGACGGGAACGCTCTGGTTAAAAAACACTTCCCAGAAGGTAGGTAGGTGGGTACAACGGACGTCAAAACAAGTGTACCAGAAGGCAAATCAATATTATAACAAAGCTGTAAGCGTAGTAAAAACCGCTGCAAAAGAAGTTGCCAAAACCTATGTGGCAATAGAAAAAGGAATGTTTGATGCAAAAGTAGATATAGTGAAAGAAGTATTCGGTGAAGTAAAAAAATTTGTGGCCAACCCAATTGGATATGTAAATGATTCAATAGCTGGGACAGTGGAAGGTGTAGCGAATCTAGCTCTCCACCCAGTTCAAACAGTTACTGCGATAAAAGATTCGGTAAAAGACTCTATTGAGAAAGATGTCATCAACGGGGATGCATATTCACGATCATACTTTGGAACTAAAACAACATTAAGCGTGGTCAAGGAACTTTTCGGTAGAAAAGGTACTGGTCTTTTGAACAACATTCCTATTCCTAATTCTAAGAACGGTATAATAACGAATACAACACACCCTAACCTAAGTAAAGATCCTAAGAAGCCTAATGAGACTGGAGGATCACCTCATGAGAAGGTGAATTATGGTGATCATTTCACTAAGAATGGTAGAAAAAAAGTTTTAAAACCAAATGTAGAATACAAATCACCAGATGGTTATACTTATCGTACGGATAGCAATGGACGTATTATCGATTGTGAGGGAACTCTTTTATTAGGTACAGCAGACCGAAATGCTTACGCACAGAGGACAGTGGGAGGAGAATACAGAAAACCTGATGATGACGGTGGACATTTAATAGGAGCACAGTTTAGAGGGCCAAAGGATATTGATAACTTAGTTCCACAAAATAGTCAGATTAACCGTTCTGGTGGTGAATGGTTCAATATGGAGACTGAATGGGCGAATGCTTTGAAAGAAAATCCACCGAAAAAAGTTACTGTACAAATTAATCCGATATATTCTGGGGATTCAACGCGACCAGATTCATTCAGAGTTGAATACGAAATTGAAGGGGACTTCCCAGTGATTCGTGAGATTGCAAATAAAAAAGGTGGTTGATATTGATGAGTTTTGAAATAGAATTAAATAAGCTATATAAAGAAATAGCGCAGCAGGTTAATGATATGGTTCCTGTTGAATGGAGTAATTTCTATTTTAATGGTGAGGTTAAGGATAAGGACGGAGGAGTTTTTTTCTTTTTTAGACCTAAAGGTAATGAAGAGAAATACGTTTTTTCACATTTTATTCCAAAATTATATGATGTAGATAATAGGGTTTATAATAAAGAACTGCATAAATTATTTGAACTAACTGTTAAACTTCAAGATGTGTTTATTGATCACGACCAAGAACCTTGGTTTTCAGTGACATTATTACTTAATGATACTGGTAAATTAAATGTACATTTTGATTATACAAATTGGCACAAAAGTGAATTTGGCCCAACGGCAAGGATTAAGTATTTTGAGTATAAACATGTAAGTAACGACAATGAAAAACTAGATTTAGATTTAGATTTAATAGAAAGAATGAAGAAATTTGAAGAAAATAAAATGTGAATTTTCCTCTACACCATGATTTTTTAAATGGTGATGTTACAGGTGTAATTTTTTGTATATATGTGTTAGGAGTACTTATGAAGAGTTAAAAGGTTCTGTTGATTTTAGGTTCAGGAGTACATTAGAAAAAAATAATTACAATACTGCCCAAGCTTCTGCAAGATTTCTAGAGGAGGATTGGTGATTACTAAATGAAGTGGATTATAGTAAAATAGCGTTTTTCATACGCATAGCTATAGAAAGTCTCAAAATTAATGAATAGCAGATTTTTTTTACTTATAAAATTCACTAAATGTTTTTTGAGAAATTGATATGAATATCTATTAATTTGTAAGGAAGACTGGTATTTCTAAAAATATCACAAGTTAAAAAGCTTTCCCTTAAACAGCTCATACAACCTTTTTTATGGTGAGTATGAGCTGTTTCTTTTTGCATTGTGATAAAGTCGACTTTCTTTGAAACAAGTTGTCCCTTCCTCTATAAAAAACTAACTTCCTTCACTGTCAGGCACAGCGATTGAGGGTAAGGTATTAGAGGTCAAAAAAGATCAAGTACGCCTGCACCTATCCATTGATGAGGCACAAAAAAAGGAAGAAGCCACATGGTTCTCACTTGCTACTCCTTATACAGCAGAAGGACATAGTGGCTTTTACAGCCCGCCAGAAGAAGGCGATAGCGTTCATCTTGCCTTCCTGACACACCGGGAGGAAGCAACCGTTGTCCGCCACAGTGTACGAAAGGGCGGCGACTCAAACCCAAAAACAGCTGATCCCAAAACGTCCTACTGAGGCACACCAAAAGGCAAGGACATCAAGCTAGACCCACAATCGGTGACGTTTACTGCACAGGAAGGTGCGATTTTCCTAAAGCTGGATCAGGGAAGCGGAGTAGAAGTACATAGTAAGCATCCGCTTACACTAACAGCCAATGATACGATCACCTTTGCAGGTAAAAGCATCTCTATGAGCGCAACAGAATCCATGCGCTTAACATGTGGCTCCAGCAGTCTTGTTTTTGACGGGATCACCGATATTCAGGGACAGGTTGTCACAATGGAAGGCTCAAACAAAGCACCTGTGACCGTATCTAATACATCGGGAGAAGGCGCTGACCTTGAATCCGCACTAGACGTCATGGGCATGATTCCTATTGGTGGGGGTGATGCTTAATGGCGAAGAAGGGTAAAGGATTCTTCGGAGCACTAGGTAGTGCTTTATGCAGTATCCCTGTTGTAGGAAAAGTTAAAAAAGCGGCTAAAAAGAAAATCAAAAAGGCCAAAAAGAAACTAAAGAAAGCCTTAAAAAAAGCAAAGAAAAAGCTCAAGAAAAAGTTAGGCAAGGTCTTGACAAAAGCCAGGAAGCTAAAAAATAATTTATCCAAGAGCAAATTGGTCAAGAAGTTTAAAAAGGCTGTAAAAAAAGCAGTTAAAAAGGCCAAGAAGTATGTAAAAAAGTTGTAAAGACAGTTAAAAAGGCAGCGAAAACAGCTGTTAAGGCAGTTAAAAAGGCAGTAAAAACAACTGTTAAGGCAGTTAAAACCGCAGCAAAAGCAACTGTTAAGGCGGTTAAAACCGCAGCGAAAACAACTGTTAAGGCGGTTAAAACCGCAGCAAAAGCAACTGTTAAGGCAGTTAAAACCGCAACAAAGGCAGCTGTTAAGGCAGTTAAAACCGCAACGAAAACATTAGTACAAGCAAAGAAAAATGATGTTAATGTGGCAACTAAAAAAACAAGTAAAGCTGCAGCATCAATAGCACAAAAATCAAAGTATATAAATTTAGAAAAATCCTGTCCTGTATCAATTAATTATGAACAACCAGAAAAGAAACCAGGAATAATATTAAAGATACTATCTACAGTTGCAGATTTTGTCCCGTTTCTCGGAAATGCTAAATCTGGTTTTGAGGTGTACAAAGGATACGATCCAATTACAAAGGAAAAATTGAGTGCTACAGAACAAGGAATATCAGCAGCAGGTATCATTTTTGGTGGTATTGCTAAAGTCGGAAAAGGAGGGAAAATTGCCGCTGATTTAATCTCAGAAGGCAAGAACGCGACTAATGTAGCTGAAACAGCTGCAAATTCATCGAAAAATTCGACATCAACTAAAGGGGATATTCCTCAGGGTACGGATAAAGGTGGTACACCAAAAGGTTTTGAAAAGCAAGCTAAATCAGCAAATGATATTAGTAAAAAAGCCAATGAAGGAAAAATTAAATATGCAAGTAACTATCATGGTAGACTTGGAAAAGAAAAAGAATTGGAAATATTATCTAATCCTGATTCGGTTTATGTTGCAGGTAATAATTCACAGAACCTAATTTATATGAAGGGAGGAAATGTAGTAATAGTTGAAAGCAAAGGCAGTTCAAAAGGAAATACAATTACAAGTTATGGACCTGATGGAGCAAGAGGAGAAAGTGGTGCCGCAATCTTTGGTGGTAAGCCCACAGACCCAGGTAAGCCCGTCACACATGACTCAATTGTAAATGGAACTATTCCAACTCCAAGTGGGGGGACCATGCCACCTGCTACGCAAATATTACCATGAAAAAATGAAAATAAATATTAATAATAAACAAATTATAAGTAATACTGATGTAAGATGGTACTTATCGAGTCAAATTATATGGATTGGTAAAGAGAAAAATTACGACGAAATTGAAGAATTAAAAAATAAAAGTTATGGAAGTTTTGAATGGCTGTGGTCTGATTCAGATACTGTATTATTTAATAAGGAAGATTTGAATTTTATAGGAGCAGTAATAAAGTTAAACGAACCAATAATAGTAAAAAGGGGAAAAATGGATAAAGTCTTATTAGAAGAGAGAGAGGGGAACATCAAAATAAGTGAGGAAAGGAATTTCAAATGTAATTTATCGGATTTTACCGAGTACTATATTGAAGAGGATAATTTACTATCCTATTCTGAAAAATGGGACAGAGCAAACCTCTCCATTGAAGTAAAGATAACCTCAGACTTTTCTATTTTTTTACAGAATAACGAGATGATGGGGATTTTGATTTATAATGCTAGTAATCATTTATTACCAGATGTAGTTTACCAAGTCGATGCAAATGAAAATATTGATTCGAACTTATGTATAAAGCTAGGTAGATTTTTTGAATTAATTGAAAAAATCGATAACGATGATTTAACCCAACATGAAGAATTAGAATTAAAAAAAGCATTTTTAGAAATTTACGAAGAAGTATTGCCCTATAATGAACTAAGTTATGTTGCATTAAAAGACACTATAGTAAATGTAGTTGACTATTTGTAATATTGGAAAAATTACCATTGTACTCTATGATATTGGATGGGATATAAGACCTTGTATTTGAATTAATAACACATGAAGGCTAAGCCATCAAGGAGTGCTATTTTAATAATAAAGCAATAAGAGCGAGAATAGGCGAGATGACAATTTACCTTACAAGGACCACTGTATGGGGTGGCATAAGCAACAAACACACGAGATTAAACAAGCTAAAGGGTTTAAACGTTACACTTACCATGTAGTAAAAAAGATGTCATACTTTCAATACTAAAATAACTTATAAAACTTGCAAATATTAATCAACTTATAAAATTTATAAACTTAAAGCACTTGATTGTCTATAACAGGCGACAAGTGCTTTTTTGCATGTTTAAATACGTAAATTGAAAAGATTACGATTATTAAATTAGTGTACTAAGTGTAAAAGTTTATACAAGTACTAGCTTTCAGGGGGAAGAACAGGCGATGGAAATAGAGGTTTCAATAGATAAGTTTGTTATAGATTATAAGGATGTACTACATTCGGCATTTTTACGTGTTTATATGGTCGGAGTGAAGAAATATAAAGTGAAAATGAAGATTTATAGTGGAACAGCTAGATATGAATTACACATGCGGAAAAGTGACGATGTATACATTCAGTGTATTTTAAAAACTTTAGGGAAACAGAAGGACATTTACATACCCTAAGGATTGAAACAAGGCCAGAGCATTACTCACATTTCAGAGAAATACTAGAGATGATAGGGAAGCGGGCAAGCCGAGTAGAATTTGTGAGCTGTGATGTAGGGTATGATATACAAATAGGCTTGGAAAATATAGTGATAATACCGACAGATGCACGGAGGAATATGACACACTTTGATACAACACGGTATTTTGGTAGAAGCGACCAACGTAAACGGAAGGGTTACTGTAGGATTTATGATAAACGGCTAGAATTAGCAAGGAATAAAGGAATTTATTTAGCACATGAAATAAGCCGAGCAGAAGTGGTTTACAAGGTAAATGAGCAAGTGCTGCTTAAAGACCTAATTGAACACCTACCAAAATAGTAGGAACCTTTTTTTGTATGCAAAAAGGTATTCTTCTAAATGAATATCATTTACTGTCGGAGGCAGGTATTCGTCAAGAAAGGCTAAACATACCTTCTCTGTCAGGCACAGCAATTGAAGGTAAGCTATTAGAGGTAAAGAAGGAACAAGTACGCCTGCACCTATCAAGGAGGTTTTTAAATGGTTTATAGTTATGAAGAATATGAAGAATATATTCATGAAGATTATAAAGAGTTAATAGAAGAAAAAATGAGTAGAGGTGAGGCAATAGCAAGAACATTTAATGAGTATGACATGTTGGCCAAAAAAAGTGAAACAGATAAAGCGCTGTTTTGTACAATAATTTCAGAAATATCACTTTCTCATGAGAAAATTCCATATACTTTTAAGAATTATATGGAACAGTCACTAGTTGAATTGGATTTTAAAGTAATTAAGCAAGAGAATAGTTTAACTTCAGAACAATATATCGATTTAATTAATCGAAAAGACTACGTTTTACAAGAGCTGAAAAAAAAACCGTTAGATTATTATCCAAGAGTTTGTTGGTATTACGACGAGTTAATAAAAGAAGTTCAAAAATTTATTAATAATTTTTTGATAGAAAATGAAAATACTGATTCAATAGTTACTACTGTGTTGCAACGATTTGATCGAGATTGTGAAAATACAAAAAGTGAAAAATTCATTATCTATACAACGCTTACTGAAAATTTGTACAACCAAGGATTAACTGGAGTGGATGGTATTGAAGATGTTAAACATGTGTTGCAATCGTTCAGTATCAAAGATGTATCTGATGAGCAATTGACTGAAGATGAACAAGAAAAGTTAGCTGATCGAATTAAAAGTGTTTTATCTAATTTAAAATGAAATTATTTTTTTAACTCGCTAAAAGATAATAAGTTAAAAACTATTTTCTAATATCTTGAGACCATAAACCATACATAACAGTGATTAATTATTGATACATGAGATCTAACTTCAGAACATGTGGTTCTATTAAAGGAAGCAATAAAAGATGCATGAGCTTCAGTTAGAGTAATTTGGTATCCAAAATAAAGACGGTGCTAACAATTAGAGATAATTAACCAAGAAGAGCTTATAGAACGTTTAAAATTGCACCGAGTTTGGATTAAATCAATTGGTGATCAAGGTAAAAAGCTAGGTGTCGATGAAATAGATTTTCGAGGCTCCGATTTAACAGGATATCCATTAAACCAAGCATTTCTGACAGAGTGTAAATTTGACGGGATGAATCTATGTAATATGGATATGTCCTCATCATTGTTATGTTCATCAACATTTAAAAATACAAATATAGTAAATGCTGATTTTTATAAAGCAGATGTATCTTACGCAGATTTTACAAATGCAAATGCCCAAAATGTAAGATTTGCTAAAACAGATTGTTCTGAAGCAATTTTTTAAAAAGCCAATCTAGGGAATTCAAAGCTAATTTCTTGTTCTTTATATCTTACTGATTTTCAAAATGCAAATTTAAAAAATGTAGACATTAGTTTATCTTCATTTGAAGAGACTTTGCTAAAAGGGACAACATTGGCAGGTATTAAAGGTTTAGAAGAGGCGTTAATTAAAAGCATCAATATCGGTACTCAAGAAAATCCAATAATTTTGTTGGGGGAAAAAGCTAGAGAGTGGATACAAAATAAAAGTTTAAATATATAATCTTAAAGTAAAGGGTATATTTAACGTTTAAATAATTATCTATAAATAAGGGGGTTTTAACTTACATCATAATGGGCTGTGGACTGGTTTTAGCAATCTGGCAAAATACAAGGGCTAGCACGAATTGTTTCAATCGTTTTTTAAAGAGGAGCAATAACAATGTTTGAGAAAAAAGTTAGAGCAGTCTTAGGTGCTCGAGCATTATTAGATGATAATGACCCAAGAATTGAGCAAAAATGGGAAGAGTTAATTGTTTTACTAAGTGAAGATGAAAACTTGACTTTGAATTTCTTTCAAGTTTGTACAAAAACAGAACTTTCATTTTTAAGTGAGGTTTTTGAAGAAGTGACATATAATTTGCAAAGTAAAAAGTATATTGAACTACTATACCGCCTAGATCTAAGATACCCAGACTTAAATTTAAAGAGAAGTATTCAAATCGCTGAGGAGTATATGGATTAAATTTGGGACATCAAAGTTTTTGAATCCAAAAATTTAAGCGGAAAAATATTTAGTTTAAACTAGTTTTACATCAAGAAAGATTAATCATGACTCCCAAGCAAACCTTGAATGGCTATATGCTTTTCAAGTTTTTTTAAAATTATACGAAAAACTGTTGGGATGTATATTAAATTTGGATTAATAATTAATGGTGGTCAGCTATGACACATTAAAATGATAACTGTTAAAAAAAGACAATCGAACTTATTTATCGATTATCTTATACATGAGAACAAAGCCTATAATACAAAATAATATTTTAGAGCGTAGAAGGAGAAGTGAAAGTGTGGATATTGATATTCGTGAGATTCGTGACTACTATGACTCTGAAATAAGAGACTATGATTACAATGAATTAGTAAGACTCGGTGTAAGTCATGATAATGCTGAGTTTATGGTCAGTATCGGTGGGCCAGAGGAATATAATGATTTTATGTTCTATGGATCAGATACTTTTCAAAAAATATTAATTGAAGGCGTACAGTATATTAAAATTGGTCATTTTGCAAGTTTCGGTATGCGTAACCCATATGGATTGTATTTTAAAGAAAGTAGCAGTGAATTTTTTACTACTTCATCCCTTCATGAACCTCATTTATATATGAAAAATAAAGATTTGAGGACATTTTTTTGTTCCATTTAATAAAAAATGAATTGGCAATGAAAATGAAACAAGGGAATGAATATAGTACACAAAAATATGCACATGAACTCCAAAAGATGTTTGACCAAATTGATCCCGTAGCAATGAAAGACGTTGAAGGATTCTGGTCACATTTTATAGAAGACTATGAAACAGGTTTGTAGAAATGAATCCATTATTCAACCAATAACACGTATAACCGATGTAATACCCGTATGAATATTTCGTCATTATGGTGTACTCACATCAATACTTTAATTTCGTAACCTAAATAACGCTTTGCTGGGAAAAGCATTTCCATGAGTGTAACAGCATCCATGCGCTTGACATGTGGTTTCAGCAGTTTCGTCCTTGACGGTATCACCGATATACAGGGACAGGTTGTCACAATGGAAGGTTCAATCAAAGCACCTGTGTCCGTGTCAAATACATCGGCAGAAGGCGCTGACCTTGAATACGTACTAGACGTCATGGGCATGATCCCTGGTGGGGGTGGTGCTTAGTGGCGAAGAAGGATAAAGGCTTCTGGGGAACCGTTGATAGTTTCTTTGGTAGTATCTCTGTTGCTAAGAGTGTTAAAAAGGCAGGCAAGTCTTTAAAAAAGAAAATCCAAAAGACGAGTAAATTTGTCAACAATGCTGATGATGTTGTATTCAAACAAAGTTCAATAGATAAGGCATTCAGTAAACAAATATTTAATTGAGACAGGAGTTGTTAAATAGTGAGATTAGTTAATACCTATATCTCAGAGCAAGAATTAAAGAAACAAGAAATTGAAGTAATTTATAATTTATTTATGAAACAATATACTGAAGTAATTGAAGTAAATAGCTATAAATATGATGATCGTAAATATTATGAAACTGATTTTGATTTAATTGACATAGAATTTAAAAAGGAAAATATTAGCAAAGAAATTGATAAGTTGATTAAAGTTCATGAAAAGGTTATTCAGACCATTGATCAAAAAGTAGAAATAATTGTTGCTAATGATGATACCGATGCGGAAATTCAATTATTTGAAAATGATTATAATAATGTATCTGGATTTGGATTGTTTATTACTAATAGAAATATCCAAGAACTTGAATCCTACTATACTTCTGATATTTGTAACGCATATTTGAATTTTGAAAATGTTAGTTTCGGCGTTATCTTCGAATAGCGCTAAACTTTATGTACTATTAAAAACCTCTCCTAAGCCGTACTTGCTCTTCTAAGTTCTCATCCTAACCAACAATAATATAAAAAATCTCTAACTTGATATAGAGATCGAAATGTTAATAAAGGTGCTGAATTTATTGATGTTACTACAGGGAGAAATGGGATGTAAAGAGTTTGGAATCTTATCCTTATAGTCATACTTTACCAAAAAAGGCGCTTTTACTATGGAAAAAATAAAATAAAGAATTTGAATGTGGTCATAATGTGATAATTGACAATAGAAATCTGACCACAGAGCATATTAATCAATTGAAAGTGGCAATATCAGACAAGATTAATTGGTATCCTTAAAAGGAGGTAACCAGCATTAATATTAATAATAAAGAGGAATTAGTTCAGCTTTTAGAATCACATAGATTTTGGGTTGATACTATGGGCTTACAGGGAAAAAAATTAGTTCTTGATGAAGTAGATTTAACAGAAATAGATTTAATAGAATATCCATTACACCAAGCTTATATTACTGATTGTATTTTTAATGGTATGGACTTGATAAAAAAAGACATGCATTCCTCAACTATTTGCTCTTCAAATTTTGTATTCGCAAATCTAGACAATGCTGATTTCTATAAGGCTGATGTTTCTTATGCAAATTTTACAAATACAAATCTTCAAAACGCACGATTTGCTAAAAGTGGTTGTATTGAAACTATATTTAATAATGCAAATTTAAGGAATGCAACATTAGTAGCAGCACTTTTTGATAATGTAGATTTCCGCAATGCTAACCTTCAAAATGCAGATATAAGCGAATCGACATTTGAAAAAGTGTTGTTGAAAGAAGCAAAACTAGAAGGTATAAGAGGACTAGAAGAGGCTATTATTAAAAGCATCAATATTGGCTCACTTGAAGAACCAATATTTTTAGTAGGTGAAGAAGCTAAACAATGGTTACTAAAAAATGCTCAAGATAATAATGTTTTGAAGGGAGAAGATTTAGTATGAACTTTTATAAAAGTAGTAATATAGAGGACTTCTTGACATCCTTAGAGAAGGACTCTTATCCGATGAATCCCTGCAGTAAGGATGATATATCAAAATTAGTAAAATCATCTCCAACTCGAACACTTCCAAAAACTTATTTGGATTTTATGAATAAAGCCGGTAATGGAATTGAATTTTTAGTTGGTACGGATTATTCCATGAAGTATATTTTTGAATTAAAAGAGGGGGCTATTGAACTTTTGGAGGAAAATAATTTCATAAAAAAGCTCACAGATAATCAGTTTATTTTCATGATGCATCAAGGATATATATTCTGGTTTTTTAATCTAAATGATGGGGACGATCCAGCGGTATATTTATGATGAAAGTGTAGAATTAGATGATTTTAATAAAGTCAGTGATACTTTATCAGATTTTTTAATTTCCCTATACAATTGATAGAAGAGTCTAAAAAACATAATGATTTTAACTTGACAATTATTTGATAATTTCAGAAAAGCTTATTTCAACTCGAACGATAAAAAGGAATAAGTATTTTGTAATACTGTTATAACTGCTGCAGTTGATATGAAAATGGGAAAAAAATTTTAATGGTGTCGGCACAGATTTTAGAACAGGAATCCTGAGTTAGTCCATATTATGGGACTTTTTTACATTTCCTTCCGATAGAAGAAAATCGTATTGAATTTATTGATTAAGAGGAGGAGAATTCAAGTTGCATATTAAGAATTACCAAAATATGATAGATAAGTTGGGTTGTTTGGGCCCATGGGCTTATGAAGAAATAGTTGAAATTAAATACAATATTGAACAAGATTATGAGGATAATTATATAACGGTACTTGATCTTACTTTCAAAGTAGAGGTAATAAAGACAAGGCAATGTTTTAAATTGAAGAAAAGATATTACAATGTTTCAAATTTTTCTTTAGAAAAAGTAACAAATCTATATTTAACAAATAGTTTAATTATCCATGATAAAAAAGAGTTAGGATGGGATAGTGATAAAAGATATCATGTTCATGATGATAGCGGATATGGAGAAAATGATGGATATAATTTTATTGAGTTTTATTGTAGTTCTATTGAAGCACTTTCTTTAGAGGAATTTTACTCGACTTCGGCTTAAGAAAATTCTTTGGCAATGAAAAAGTGATAATAAATTTGAATATTTCATCCTTTCTATGTAACGATTTAGACGTTATTAATAAAAGTAAATTTTCAAGGTTTTTCGAAAAACTGATGGATGTATAATTAATAATGTTCAGCTACGTAACTATTGTTGCAAATTGAAATAATAGTAAGAGACTGTGACGAAAGTGTTTCAACTAACAAAAAAACCGAACTATCGAATGAAAAGCTCATGAAATGTTTCGGAATAGTTAGGTTTTTCTATTTATCGTGTTTGTTAATTTAGAGATTTTTGGCTTTATGAAGGAACCCTTTAGTTATGTAACAGCCTCTTATTCCAATAGGTACCGAATTTTTATACTTCCCACTTGATACCTATTTCCTCAAAAGAAATTCTGCTTTCAGCTAACCCTTCTTCATCTTCAGATTCAATCATTTGAATTTCCTCTGCCGTTAAAACAATGGTTTTATAGGGATTGTCTATCTTACGATGGAAGATAGACTTTAGTAGGTTAATTTGTACATTAGTCATTTCAGTAACCTCTTGCCATTCAGCGATAGCAGTTTCTATGTCCATTGTTTGTCTTTCTAAGAGAAAGCCACCGTTTTCAATCATTTCATCAATTTCCTCTTGTGAATAGATTTCCTCGCCAGTTCCCCAAAAAGCAGCAGTAATCATAGGTCTTGTCTCTCCATTAATAACTTCTAACAAATATTGGAGCGTTTCATCTTTGGCTAACTCTTTTACTTCTTCGGGTGCATCCTTAAAGTATTCTAAAGCATTTTTATAGTCTGATACCCTTTTGTTATTATCATTACGAAAGGCGGCTACTAGGTAGTTAGAATGGAATGTTATTGTCCCTCGTGTGCCAGAACTATCCTGTACGTTGTAATTGAAGCCGTCCCAAGACTGTTCGTGAGCAAATTCTGGGAAGTGTGCAATGTTTATTGCGTGAGCGATAGAAGCCAACATACACCCTTTCCAAAGTTCCACTCTATTCCAAGTGATCTTTTTCATAGCTATTCAATCCCTTTCTAGTTTATATAAGTAACATTCTGTCTATCATTATGCAGCTTTCCTAAAAGAGTTAGTTGTCAAAAAAATTGACCTTACGACACGTTTGAAGAATCACTAATTTAGCATTTAGCTTTTTCTTGATTTGGGATTTTTTTATGAAATTCTAATTATCCAAGTAACGTGTCGCCACGCTTTGGAAACTATTGACGTATTGAATAGGGTAAATCCCTTTTCTAACTTATTTGCCTTGTCGCACATTAATGGCTTCGTGTTGTATCCCTTTCATTTTAGCAAAATTCTTATAGTTCGTTGTAGAATCTGTACATAACAAAACTGAGGTGTCGATGTAGTGACCTAATAACCCGTCCATTTCTTGTATATTAATCCGACCCTTGCCTTCCATTTGAGAGAGGACTCCTCTACCATTGTCGTGAGCAATGACCACACATATTTGTTCCTTTGATTTCCCTAGTTTCTTAGCGGCACCACCACGTTTGCGTGGCTCATGGTTACAACTTAAAATTACTCTCTTCATCATAAATGTATTCGCAGTTCGATCGAGTTACATTTCTATACCCCAATGATTAAAGTTTCATTTTATCCTTCTCCTCACACAGTATATCTAACTACTAAATTTCAAATTTTCCCGATCTTCAGGATTATTTTTTTGTCTATTCCAAATAATAGAACTTATGGATGTTGACTTTTTATCTATGGTTTATTAGCATATTTAATGATGAAAAACAACCAATTAATGGTTATATTTCCATATATGTATTTAATACTGGAATATTACTGAAAAAAATAAAATTAATAACAAAATGGTCTTAATAATCGGTGTTATTTAATAGGAAAGCAAAAAATACAAGATTCTGGGATAGAACAAATAAAAGAAATGTAAACAAAGGAGCGAAAAAAATGAATTTTATGGATGAAGAAGTTATTGAGATGACGAAACATGCAAGGCAGAAGAAACGAATGGAGAACATCGAAAACCAATTATTACATACTGATATTGTGAAAGCGATTAAAGATGGTCAGCTCATGATTGAAGATGAAACGATTGAGTTTAAAGAAGTGAGTTTTTATGAGGATCAAATCCGTATGTGTATGCCTGCAACATTTGACGTGATGGAACCTGAATTAATGGATATTAAATATCCTTCCAGTCGTAGACCCGATTATATTTATACAAGCGAAAGTACGTCCATCAATGTCACGCTGAAAATCATGGAACAGCAGATAAAAGCAGAGGAATTAGAAGACTTCACAGAGGCCATGAGGAACATCCTTCAAAAAACGCAGCCAACTGCAAAAATGTTGGATATCGGTATGAATGAAGTTAACGATCTACAAATTGGCTATTTTGATTTCATTACGCCAGCACTAGATAACAAGATTTATAATTTAATGTTTTTGTTTAGAGTAGGCGAGAATGTGACGATGGGTTCGGTAAATTGTTTGAAAAAAGAGATGAATATTTGGAAACCTATTGCTTACGGCATGATGGAATCTATCTATGTTGAAAACAAATTATTAGATGGAGAAGGTGTTGTCGAATGAATAAGGAAACAGCCTTAACGTATAAAGATATAATCGTGATGCCCTATAATATTCGCGTCGATCAAATCGAAATTACGCAACAAATGAATGAGCATGCTACATTGCATTTGACGGGCGTGATTCCAGATGAACTCGAAGATTCCTATGTATATATGACCGATGCAGAAACGGCTATTGAAGTATTGCAAATCGGTAGTGGTGGACAAACTACTCCTATTTTTAACGGGCTGGCGTTAGATGTACAAGTGAAATCGGTTTTGGGCACCTATTATTTGGAGGTTAAAGCAGTTTCGCATACGTATGTGTTAGATGTTAGTAAGATAAACCAAACTTATCAAAATGCGAGTATGCCCTATAGTGAATTAATAAATGCATGTATTGCCGATCAAAAAGGTGCAGATTTCATGGATTATGTCACTAAGGGTGCTAGTATTGGCCGTTTCACGATGCAATATATAGAGACAGATTGGGAGTTTCTTAAACGAATGGCATCGCGATTTCATACAGGCCTGGTGCCAGATACGGTTCATTCAGCCGCAAAGTTTTACTTCGGTGTACCGTTTCAAGCTGGGGGCACACAGAAAATGGAGGCCATCAATTATCGAGTTAAAAAGGCGATCGGCAATTTCCTTGTATCCAGTAAAAATCATCTCGACGGTATTACCGATAGTGACTATATGTACTATGAAGTAGAATCGTTTCAACCATTCAAAATAGGCAATGAAGTGACGTTCCAATCAAAAAAATTGTATGTCTATAAAATCTACTCAACTTTAAAAGATGGCTTGTTCAAGCATATCTACACGTTAACACCTCAGAACGGCTTCAGTGTTCATACTACTTATAATCAAGCTATTATCGGTGCCTCTATTCAAGGAAAAGTAATTGATGTTGCGGGGGACAAAATTCGTATTCATGTCGATTTCGATGAGGGTCAAGATAAAGATACGGCTTATTGGTTTCCATATTCAACGATCTATGCATCAGAAGATAATACAGGTTGGTACTTCATGCCAGAGCTATCTGATAACGTGAGAATCTATTTCCCAGGCAATCGTGAGGATGAAGGGATTGCGATTAGTTCCGTATCAAAAGCGCCTCCACAATCTGGTTCGATGTTAGCAGCAACGAATCCGCCTAGCCCAAGCGGTGGTGGAAGTGCCGGTGCTAGTGGCGGAGGCGGAGGTGGCGGCGGATCAAGACCTGCACCACCAGAGGATAGTCGCCAAGATCCAGCGCGAATGGCTGATCCAGATGTCAAAACACTTAGAACGAAGCACGGTAAACAAATTCTACTTGCACCCGATCGTATTGTCATATCTGGTGGAGGATTAATGATTTCGCTTATGGATGATAATGGGATATCCATCATAAGTGATAAAAATATTACCTTACAAGCAACAGATAAAGTTGCCATCAATGCGAAGCAAATTATGATTAATGCGACCGAGAAAATAGAGATGATTTGTAAAGACAGTTCAATCAAGATGGAAGACAAAATGGAGATCAAAGGAACAGAAGTACGAGCAAATTAATGAGGATGTGGACGCATGAAACGAGAAGAAGCAATACAGCATTTTATGGATGAATGCGTGTCAGTTCATATCAGCCGATTACAAGAGAAGGTTGATCGACAGTTTCGCCAAGAGAAGGAAATCTTACTAAAACCAATCATAAACTCGCTTGAACAGCTGTTTGCAAATATTAGAGATCAACAAGAGCAGGAAAGGTTAGCGCCAGTTGCCTTTATTCATTTTTCATTGCTGCGAACATCATTACTAGATAACAAGTGTACGTATTTGCTAGAAGCGTATGGAGAAAAATGGTACTACGACTGGGGAGAATGTACGGCACAGTATGAAGCGGATTGGCTTAGTGAGGCAATTATAGATTTACACAAAACGCTTGAAAAAGAAAGAAAGCCATATCTCTCCATCCAAGCAGCTGACGTTCGAGGAATTATTCAACAGACTGTGATTCTGTTTCATCAGTATATTATTCAATTGGTACGCTATCTCTTCCGTTATCAACAAGAAAGCGTACCTGAAATAGACTTTCAACGAGCCGCGTGCTTGCGATTTCGTGTCGGGGAATATAAAGGATTTAGTGAAGATGTTGCGATGCTCGACGAACGGGAACGGGTGGAAGAAAATCTTGTCTCATGGTTAGAGCAAAATGAGATGGATAAATCGTATACGTTTGAAAACTTCTCGAGCCTACCACTACAGCAAAAACATTTCAAAGAAATGGACTTTTCCTATGCGAATTTCAATGGCAGTGACTTAGAAGGGGCTTCATTGAAACAAAGTGTTTGCGTCGGTACTAGTTTTGTAGATTGTAGCTTAGCGAATGTTGATTTTTCCTATGCAGCCATTCAAGATGCTGATTTTCGAAATGCCAATTTAGCAGGTGCTAATTTTACGCATGCACAGGGAAAAACGCTGCTGCTTCCCGATGACGAAGTTGCATGTTACCTAGGCACTGATTTCAGTCATGCGAATTTGCAAAATGCAAAATTTGAGTTTGCGCAGATCGCAGGCGCCAATTTTACAGGTGCTAATTTAAAAGGAGCTACCTTCTTTAAACGTGATCAAGAGAAGTGTCTATTTAGCCCAGACCAGATAAAAGACATTCATTGGATTCATTAACGTTGAAATCAATAGAAATGATAGTTATAGGAGGAAAAGATGGAGTATTTTATTGTTCGACAAGATCAAAGTATTACAAATCCAATTATTCCTTTCAAGACAGACCTCGATGATAACTTTATCTGTTCATCTGTATTCGGGGAAGTAATAGAAAAAGAGAATGCGGTATATCTGGATTATTTAGAGAAGCCTCGAAGAATCGTGTCGGATGATTTAAAAGGATTGTTAGTGAAATACGAGGATAATTTAGAATTTACAGCTATTGTCTTTACGGATGTGAAGAAAGGAACACAGCGCGTGCATTGGCTTATGGACATTGTAAAGAAGAACTGTATTTCCGATGAGACTGCTTATTATCCAGATGGACAAATAAAGGAGCTCGTAATTGACCCGAAGAAAGTGGAACTGGATTGTATTTTTCAAGTCGACGGCAAAAAGGAATCGTTCACCATCGTCAATTTAGACGTGGCAGAAAGTATGTTGCGACGACCATATCTCGGGATTCAGTTGCAACGAGTAAAACTACAAGGACGATAGATCATTCTAATAAATCATTCCAAAACACTGTCGTAGTTTGAAACAGTGTTCAATCGATACGAAAGGAAGGATAGTCAATGGCTCAAGTTGTAGAAAGTTTGGAAACAGAAGGTTCGGAACAGGAGCAATTTAGTTATGTGGTACATGGCGCCATCATTTCATGTGAGCATGGTAGCCACCTCAATTATTTAAATTTGCCGCAAGACCATGGCGTTTATATTAAAGAGAAAGCCGTCATGAATGTAGGGGATCGAAACCCTGACAACATCCCAACCTTTGGTGTTTGTTTACAGTTGCAAAAGCCGTGTACGCCAACATGTTCCATTGATTGGATGGAAGGAATGGAAAATGTCAATATCGAGGGGAAGCAAGCGTTATTAAGCCGCTGCCATACCCAATGCTCAGCAGGTGGAGGCAAAATCGAAATTATTCATGACGGGCAAGAGGAAATAGAAATACCGAAACAAGGTTTTTAAAAGACAAAGTTGATGGAAAGGAGGTAAGTAATGAAATCGCTAGAAGAAAAGGAAGTACACATGATTAGTACGTATGAGGATCTTGTGCTCGAATGGCCTTATTCACTTATTCATTTAGATAAACTAACTATCAAACATAAGGGCAATGACCATGCGAGATTGTACTTTACGGGAATGATCGCTGAAGAGCAAGCGCAAAAGTATATTCAGCGGGTCAATCATACAGATGAAGTGGTTGTGAAATTTGGACGAGAAAGTGCCATATTGTTCTCAGGAAGAATTGAAAATGCAGAGTTGCAGGCATCACAAGGAGTGCACTATGTCTCCGTTGAGGCTGTATCATTTACTGCAGATATGGATATTGCGAAGCGCTCACGTTCTTTTCAAGATGCCAATATGACGTATGTACAATTAATAAATAACATCGTGAAAGCCTATCCTAACGGGGATTACATCGACCAAGCTTCTAACGGTCAAGCTATTGGTAGTATCGCGATTCAATACTTAGAAACAGATTGGGAATTTATTAAAAGAATGGCCTCTCATTTGCACGCAGTTGTTTTTCCAGATTTAAAAGGAAAAGGTGCTCGATTCTGGCTTGGTACACCTCAAAGTAGGAAAAGCATAAAAATCGACCATTTGCCTTCTATAGTACGTATGGACGTCGATGCGTATCGCTTGATTACTGAAAATGATGGTACGGATGTGAGTGAAGCAGATTATACATTTTGTGAGTTTGAAAGCACGGAGCCCCATGAGTTGGGCACGTTGGTGCAATTCAAGGGAAGTTCCTATGTCGTAACGGTTAGAGAAACCCATCTTGATGGGGGTGTGTTGAAGTTTCAATATACTGCCCAACCAGAGAAAAGTATTCGTCAGCGATTAGCACGCAATTTAGACCTCATTGGCGCAGCATTTACAGGAAAGATCATTGATGTCACGCAAAACACCGTTAAAATTCATTTAGATATAGATAAAAGCCAGGACCAAGCAAAAGCACATTGGTTTGCTTATTCAGCAGATGCCAATGGCGTTATGTATTTAATGCCTCAAATAGGTGCGCGTGCTCAATTGCATTTTCCTAGTGCAGTTGAAGAAGAAGCCATCGTTATCAGCTCGGTGCGTGTGAGTCCAGCCACACCAGAGGGCGGGCAAAAGCAGACGAAGAAAATGGCGGACACTACCGTTAAATCATTGGCGACCAATGTTGGGAAAGATGTGACATTAGGTGTTGGTGATATTACCTTTAGTGCAGTAGATGGCGTATTGGACTTAAAGATGGATGATGGAGATGGTGTAACATTTCAAAGTAACAGTACCATCATTCTAGCGGCAGATGAAACTCTCGAAATTAGTGGAATGAAAGAGCTTGCCGTAGAAGCGGAAGAATGGATTGCGATATCAGCGAAGGAACAAAGTCATGTGATTATGGCCGCTGACACACAATTAATTAGTACGCTCATTGATCAAGAAGGTATAGAGAAGCAGAGTCAACCACCGAAGTTAAATGAAGAAGCCATCGAAGCTATGAGTAAAGTTGACTTAATTTTCCCGCAAAAGGCAGAAGAGAAAAAAGAGAAAAAAGGCTGGTTTAGTAGTTTAGTAGATGGCGTAAGTGCAGCATTGGATGTTGCTGGATTTATTCCTGTCATAGGAACATTTGCAGATATTGCGAATGCTGGAATTAGCTTGGCAAGAGGGAATTACATGGATGCAGCCATGAACTTAGTAGGTGCGGTCCCATTAGTTGGTGATGCCGCCAAGGCAGCCTACAAGGTCAAAAAAGGGGCAAAACTCTTAGATAAAGCTGCTGATGTCGCAAAAGGAGCGAATAAGGTAGCTGATGCATCAAAAGTAATAAAAGGAATGAAAGCTGCTTACACAAAAGTGTCTAAAACGCTAGATGCAGTATCGGCGCTAGCCAACAAAGGATCTAAGGCCGTGAAGACGGCAGCAGATAAAGTTGTCTCATCGATGGATGAATTGCTCGGTGTATCGAAGGTATTAGACGGTATGAAGGATATGGCCAAGGACGCGCTAAAGAAATTTAATCGTAAAGGATCAAAGAAGCAAAAGTGTACAGATGGGCCAAGTAAAAAAGATAGACATTCATGTGGAGATCCTGTTGATACAATTACCGGGCGTATGATTTATGAAGGTATCGACTTTGAACTACCTGGACCTATCCCCCTTTCATGGGAACGCGCTTGGTACAGTGATAGTAGTCGCATTGGCTTATCAGGTCATGGTATGCACTTTACATATGATCTAGCCTTAGAAATTTTTGAAGAAGAAGACCTGATTGGGATAGTTGTAACGGATGGTCGCGCGATAGGATTTCCAATTTTACCAATAAACTTGCCGTATTTTAACAAACGAGAAAGAATGACCTTAACAAATACAGGTGAGGAGTATCATCTATTTGAGCATGATACACGATTGATTTATGTATTTGAACAAACAACAGAGACAACATACCGATTAAAAGAAGTAAGAAATGAGCAAGCGCATCATATTCAATTTGCGTATAACCTTAAAGGGTTCCTTTCCCAAGTAATAGACAGTGTTGGTAGAGTGCTCGAAGTTACGACCAATGAGGTAGGCAGAATGACAGAAGTCGCCCTACGTAACCAGATGAGTCGTGAAGTCTTAGTTCGCTATGATTACAATGATGGACAAGATTTAATCGAAATCCAAGATGCGTTAGGGCAAAGTACGCATTTAAAATATGTTAATCATTTGATGATGCAAAAAACAGATCGCAATAAAAATAGCTTCTTCTGGCGCTATGATGGCCCAACCACAGGTGCACGATGCATCAAAACATGGGGAGATGGCAATGTCCTTGCTTATGAGCTTTCTTATCACGAGGGCTATAACGAAATTACGAATAGCCTAGGTCATAAGAGTTATTACTATTTTAACGAAGATAACCTCTGTACGAAAATTGTTCACCCAGATGGTAGTGAAGTTAGCTATCAATATAATGAGGACTTTGAATTACTGCAAGAAGTAGATGAAGATGGTCGTGTGACGACATATAACTATGATGAATGGGCAAATCCAGTGACGATTACTCTTGCAGATGGCAGTACCGTATCCTCTCAATACGATGAGAAGGATAGGCTGATTCAGGCAGTTAACGCGGAGGGCGGAAGTCGTCAGTGGATTTATAATGAAGATAGTACATTACAGGCAAATGTTTTAGAAGATGGCACAAAGACTGAATTTTCCTATAATGAACAATATTTAATTAAAACGGTGACAAATGCGCAAGGCCATGTGGTAAGCTTATCTTATGATGCTGATCTGAACTTAAGTCAGGTGACATTGCCAGACGGGACAAGTTCGACATGGGCGTATGACCGTCGTGGGAACTGCACAACAACCACAAATCCGCTAGGAGCCACAGAGAAATTCCGTTACGATAACTTGAATCGTCTTGTACGGGCAAATCTATCCGATGGAAACGACGTTCAATTAAAGTACGATGCCTATGATGATGTTGTTTTTGCAAAAGATAACCATACGCAGGTAGCCTTTGATTATACCATTCTCGGCAGCTTAATGTCTCGAGAACAAGGTGGAAAGAAAGTTAAGTTCAACTATGATACAGAAGAGCAGTTAACCGCTGTCATCAATGAAAAAGGCGAAGCGTATCAGTTTGAACGTGATACGAAAGGAAATATCATAAAGGAAATCGGCTTTGATGAGCTTACAAGAACGTATGAGCGAAGTCTGGCAGGATTAGTTCAGAGAATTCAACGTCCGGGTGGTCGTTGGACAGCGTACCAGCATGATGGCCTTGGGAATATCATTCGTGCTGATTATTATGATGACACCTGGGAAACGTTTGGTTATGACAAAAATGGTTCTTTAATTGAGACTGAAAATGAGCATGTGACCATAAAGATGGATCGAGACCCATCTGGTCAAGTGATCAAAGAGTGGCAAAATGACCATTGGATTGCGAGTAGCTATGATGAAATAGGTAAATGTTCACAGATTACGAGTAGCTTAGGCGCAAAAATCGATGTCGCTCGTAATGAAATGGGCAATGTTTCACAAATCACAGCCTCTCGGTCAGAGCAAGAAAACTGGGCAGCAGTGATGCAGTACAATGAACTCGGTCAAGAGATTGAGAGAATCTTACCAGGAGATGTCATCAGTAAATGGCAGTATGATGTAGCAGGTAGACCAACACATCATCGAATAAGTAGCCAAAACCGCGATACAAGAAGACGTGCTTATAATTGGGACGTCAACAATCGATTACGAAGCATGGTAAACGAGTTAACAGGTGTAAAAGTTACCTATGGTTATGATGAGTTCAGTAACCTCGTTTGGTCCAATCAAGGCGGTCAATTTGACTTCTTACACCGCAGTGTCGACGATGTCGGGAATTTGTATGAAACGAAAGAAAAGACAGATCGTGTCTATGGTGCCGGAAGTCGATTGCTTGAAACGAAAGAGGCAACATTCTCTTATGATGAGGAAGGAAATCTGGTTCAAAAAGTCGAAAAGAATGGTGGTACGTGGAAGTACGAATATAATGGAAATGGAATGATGTCGAAAGCTGTACTTTTTTCACAGAGCAAATTGGTGAGAGAGGTAACGTTTAAGTATGATTCACTTGGTAGGCGTATTGAGAAGAGTTATGATGGTAAGACTACTCATTTTGTTTGGGATGGAAATAAGATTCTGCATGAGTGGGTAGAAGATGATGGTTATACTTGTGAAGGCAGTAAAGCTTCCACTAAAAATGTAAATCAACATCCAAATGATATTGCCAAGAGTCTTGTAACTTGGGTTTTTGAGCCAGATACGTTTATTCCATCGGCTAAAATTACGAGTGAAGGTAATTTTAGCATTATCAGTGATTACCTTGGTACGCCAGTTGAAGCATATGATACAGAAGGTAAGCAAGTTTGGTCCAGTGAGTTAGATATTTATGGTAGAGTGAAAGAACTTACTGGAGACAAGCACTTTGTACCATTTCGTTTTCAAGGTCAGTATGAGGATTTTGAGACTGGGCTTTACTACAACAGGTTCAGATATTACGACCCTAGTATAGGGATGTATACTCAAATTGATCCGATTGGTCTTGATGGTGGTTTTACTCTTTATTCTTACACAAAAAATACACTCATTGAAATTGACGAATTTGGGCTAGCAGGAAATCCATATAGGAGAAAAAGTGGACAATATGCTAAAAAACCTGGAAGAAAACCGAAACCTAAGGCTAGTATTCATGGAAATAGCAGAAATTCTCCTGCAGTAGTTGCACTTTATGCAATGTATGATGATCAAGCTAATTTTCAAAAGTGGGGTATAACCCAAGAAGTTGATGACTTGACTAAGCGATATGGTACTGAATTGCCAAAAGGGTGGACTGTTGAAGAATTGCGTCGAGGAAGTCGCTCTGACATGTTGGATTTGGAAAAAGAATTATCTGAGAAAAATCCAGGGAAGCTTAATAAAGAAAAACACGCAGGCAGTAAACTAGGTGAAGCATTAAGCCCCAAAGCGCAGAAAATATATGAGAGGGCAGGAAGCCCATGTCCACATTCATAGTGATAGAGGAGAGTTTTTGATGGATATATATATAACCGTGGCAAATGGTGGAGTTTCAAATATTCGATTAACAGTTTATAAATATAAAGATTTAATAAAGGAAAAATTCGCAAATGGAAACTATGGAAATGATATAACAGAGATTTCTTATTTTTTATTTATTAATGGAGATGTGACTAGATATTACGAAAGAAGTGGGGTCTATAAACTTAGTTATAAACCAAAAAAAAAGTGTATGGATCTTCATATTTGTATGGATGAAACTGGTTGGAGTGATGATGAAGACAGAAATGAAGTGATATTCAAAAATGCTTTAATGAAACTTTTAATATATAGTTCGGAGTCCATAAAGGAAAAAAGCATCGCTAAGAAATTAGATTTTAATAAAGATTTGTTCAACCAAACGTTAAAAAGTTGTTTTGAATAATTTTCTTTCGTTAGAATTTGATAACCTGAAAAAACAATATAATTATAAATTAACATTATGGGGGCATTAAGCACTTGAATAAATCCGAACTTAAGTAAAGAATTTTTCAAACACGATGAAGTTGTATCATATCTTGTAGAATTACAAAATAATATGATTGAAGATCAAAGAGCAATAGGGGGAGTTTAGCTTTAAAAGATGCACCTTGACGAAAAACAATTAAGAACGCTTTTTCATTGATTGTTTTTTGTCAAGGCATGTAAGCGGAAGCGCGCAAGTTGAACGGTATTTATTTTTAACAAACGTGTTCATTTGATAGCAATCACAATCCAGAAAACCAACATAATGGAGTCGAAAACATCATATGTTGGTTTTTCTGCATCTCATGGGAAATGCGTATTAATCTTCTGAATTTTCCTTCTGAGTCTCAAATGCGCATATTCATGATTTTGTTCTCGCAAAAGTTCCTCTGCCCCATTCCGAACAATTTCGTTAAGTTGTTGGTAGTACAAATAATCAGCAATCTCAGCAAAGTGATCAGTTCGCCATGCAAAAATGTTGATAATCTGATCAAGATACTGCTTTCTTCAAATTCATTTCTGCGTTCTTTAGCCAATTTTGCCTTTGCACGTAGTTCTTCAACGGTATTCATGACAACTACAATATCTGTAACAGAGTGATCCAGTGCAGAAAGCTGTTCTTCTTTCCATTCGAAAAAATCATAATCTTTCACGTAACTTTTTTCTTATTCATGTATTTGTTCGAGGATTCTTTATCTGCTATTTGGTTGAGCTGGCGGGTTTGGGCAAGCCCATGATTTTTTTATGTGGTTTCGCAGGAAATTGCGGTTTTGAGGCTTAGGATATTGGAGCAAGCGGTAAACCATAGATTGATCTTACTATTTGTTTATCGCTTGGTCAGCGTATCAACATGATGGTCTAGGGAATGTCATCCGTTCTGATTATTATGATGATACTTGGGAAACGTTTGGCTATGACAAAAATGGGTCGTTAATTCAAACTGAAAATGAGCATGTGAGAGTAAAGTTCGAGCGAGATTCATCTGGACAAGTGATCAAAGAGTGGCAGAATGACCATTGGATTGCGAGTAGTTATGATGAATTAGGCAACCGTTCCCAGATTACAAGTAGCTTAGGTGCAAAAATCGATGTCGCTCGCAATGAAATGGGAGATGTATCACAAATCACAGCCTCTCGCTCAGAGCAAGCGCATTGGACAGCATCAATGCAGTACAATGAACTCGGTCAAGAAATTGAGAGAATCTTACCTGGGGATGTCATCAGCAAATGGCAATATGACGTAACAGGTAGACCGACGCACCACCGAATAAATAGTCAAAACCGCGACACACGAAGACGAGTCTATAATTGGGATGTCAATCATCAATTACGAAGCATGGTAAACGAGTTAACAGGTGTAAAAGTTACCTATGGTTACGATGAGTTCAGTAACCTCGTCTGGTCCAATCAAGGCGGTCAATTTGACTTCTTACACCGCAGTGTCGATGATGTCGGGAATGTATGAAACAAAAGAAAAGACAGATCGTGTATATGGTGCTGGAAGCAGATTGCTTGAAACAAAAGAGGTAACATTCTCTTATGAAGAAGAGGGTAATCTCGCTCAGAAAGTTGAGAAGAACGGTGATACGTGGAAGTACGAATATAACGGCAATGGCATGATGTCGAAGGTCATCAAACCAGACAACACAGATGTTACTTTCAAGTATGACTCGCTAGGTAGACGAATAGAGAAGTGTTCTGACGAGAAAACTATGAGATTCGTGTGGGATGGGAATACTATCCTACATGAGTATTTCTCGCAGAATGATTCAGATAAATTTGAAAACCTAGAGGAGTATTCTTCACAGAACAAGACTGAAATACCAGACAATTTAGTCACATGGGTGTTTAATGATGGGTTCGTACCTTCTGCTAAAATTACGAGTGAGGTAACTACAGTATTATTAGTGATTATCTTGGAACGCCTGTAGAAGCCTATGATGAAGAAGGTAATAGGGTTTGGTCAGCTGAGCTTGATATTTATGGACAAATGATGGAGTCCACTGGTGAGCGAGATTTCATTCCGTTTAGGTATCAGGGGCAGTTTGAAGATGTTGAAACAGGATTATATTACAACAGATTCCGATACTACTCTCCAAGTGAGGGAATGTATTTACAACAAGATCCAATTGGGCTTGCTGGTGGGAATCCTACGTTGTATGGATATGTTTATGATCCTCTGACAGAGTTTGATTTAGTTGGATTTAAGCCAACTAAGTTTGAGGATAGATCGTTCTTAAAAGAGTTATTAGGTCCTTTTGCCAAAAAAAGGTGGCGTTTATTTCTTCCCAGAAGGAAATGAAATGTATGTCGGGAAAGCAAAAAAGCTTTATAAGAGGTTGTATCAACATCTAAACAAAGGGAAACTAGATCCAGCTGTTCTAGATAAAGTTGGCTTTATCCATGATCCTAATGCTTTAACAGATAAAGACTTATTTAAACTAGAAGATGATTTAATAGAGAAATACAAAACAAAGAAATTTAATCCTGATAAAATAGAACTATCGAATAAAATTAACAGCCCTGGAAAAAACATTAAGATAAGTACTAAATGTAAACCTTAAGGGGGAAATCAAATGTATGATATAGTTACTTCAAAGACTGATTTTAAAAATTATAATGTGTTTATCCAAGAATCGAAATCCATAGATAAAGATGTAATAAATTTTTTGAAGGATAATAACGTGAATGGAATATCTTTAGAGATGGAAGAGAAGATTTTACCGAATGTAGATTTTTTAAGTGAAATAACTCAGTTAGAATTCTTAGATTTAGGTAGAAAAAGTTATGGGAATTTGAAAGCCGTCGAAAAGTTAGTGAACTTAGAATATCTCAGTTTAGAAGGAAGCTGTGAAGAAAGCTTAGACTTATCAAAACTAATAAAATTACAAGATTTCTTTGTTTTGTACAACAAAAAAATTGAAAACATTTTTGACTGTGTGAATTTAAAACGTTTAATAATTCAACATTATAAAAAGAAGAATGTTGACGAGTTTGTAAAATTAGAAAAATTAAAAATATTAGGGATTTGGTCGTCACCTATTCAAAATATAGATGGATTAAAGAATTTAAAAGAAATAGAGCAGCTGAAATTACGATATCTGTCAAAATTAGAGTCAATTGATGGGATTAAAAACAACTCTTCGGTTAAAGAGTTATGGATTCAAAATTGTAAAAAGGTTAATGATTGGGAGGTTCTCGGAACATTATCAAATTTGAGAGTCTTAACTATAGAAGCATGCGGGAATATACCATCTTTAAAATTTTTAGATAAGTTAGAATTTCTTGAATCTATAAGATTAGTTTCAAATACATTTATAGAAGACGGAAAATTGTCATGGTTGATTGATAAAGAAAGTATGAAATATTTTAATACGCCAATAGAAAATCATTATGATATTAGCCTTGAAACCCTCAGTAAATTTAATACTTTTGGGATAAGAAACAATTGACAATTTTTAACTTGTGTAGAGAAAAAGTATAAAAGATACAGAAGTATCTAAATAGTTTGGTTTTTCGATAATGCTAATACGCTATTGCCTTTTATTCTGGGTTGTAATTTAAGTTCTTACACTGTTGTGTAAATCATCATTCTCTATTCTCTATGAATAAAAGAAAAGAAATGTTACATGTTTTAAACACCACAATATGATTCGTACAAATTAAAACCTTGGTGAATATTGTAAAGATATTTATACTTACATCAAAAGAGTGGCATAAATCCTGATCGGGTTTTATTGCAACTCTTTTTTTAAAATGAAATTTAGAAAACGATTGATGTATAAATCTAGCACTTGAACAAATAAGTAAGAGCAAAGAATAGTTAAAGAATACCGGTCACAGAAAAGTTCCGTTATGATAACTTAAATCGACTTGTACGGGCAAATCTATCAGATGGAAGCGATGTTCAATTAAAGTACGATGCCTATGATGATGTTGTTTTTGCGAAAGATAACCATACGCAAATAGCTTTTGATTACACCATTCTCGGCAGCTTAATGTCTCGAGAACAAGGTGGAAAGAAAGTCAATTTCACCTATGATACAGAAGAGCAGTTAACAGCTGTCATCAATGAAAAGGGTGAAGCGTATCAATTTGAACGTGATACGAAAGGCAATATCATCAAGGAAATTGGCTTTGATGAGCTTACAAGGACCTATGAGCGCAGTTTAGCAGGATTGGTTCAGAAAATTCAACGTCCTGGTGACCGTTGGACAGCGTACGAACATGATAATTTAGGAAATGTCATTCGATCTGACTACTATGATGGCACTTGGGAAATGTATGGCTATGACAAAAATGGTTCGTTTATTCAGACTGAAAATGAGCATGTGACCGTAAAGCTGGAGCGAGACCCATCTGGACAAGTGGTCAAGGAATGGCAAAATGACCACTGGATTGCGAGTAGCTATGATGAATTAGGCAAACGTTCACAGATTACGAGTAGCTTAGGCGCAAAAATCGATGTCGATCGTAATGGCATGGGCAATGTGTCGCAAATCACGGCTTCTCGCTCAGAGCAAGCCCATTGGACAGCATCAATGCAGTACAATGAACTCGGCCAAGAGATTGAGAGAATCTTACCGGGAGATGTCATCAGTAAATGGCAGTATGATGTGACAGGTAGACCGACACATCATCGAATAAATAGTCAAAACGGTGATACACGAAGACGCGTATATAATTGGGATGTCAATCATCACTTACGAAGCATGGTAAACGAGTTAACAGGTGTAAAAGTTACTTATGGTTATGATGAGTTTAGTAACCTCGTGTGGGCAAATCAAGACAGTCGTCAATTTGATTTCTTATATCGCAGTGTCGATGATGTCGGAAATTTATATGAAACAAAAGAAAAGACTGATCGTATCTATGGCGCCGGAAGTAGATTGCTTGAAACGAAAGAGGCTACATTCTCTTATGATGATGAAGGGAATCTTGTTCAGAAGGTTGAAAAGAATGGTGATTCGTGGAAGTACGAATATAACGGTAATGGGATGATGTCAAAAGTCATCAGACCAGACAACACAGAAGTTACTTTCAAGTATGATTCGCTAGGTAGACGGATCGAGAAGAGTTCAGACGACAAAACTATGAGATTCGTATGGGATGGAAATACTATATTACATGAGTCTTTATCAGAGAATGATTCAGCTGAACTAGAAAATGATAATCTAATCACATGGATATTTAACGATGGGTTCGTACCTTCAGCTAAAATCACGAGTGAAGGTAATTATAGTATTATTAGTGACTATCTAGGAACGCCTGTTGAAGCCTATGATGGAGAGGGTAATAGGGTTTGGTCAGCAGAGTTTGATATTTATGGACGAGTGAAAGAATTCACAGGGACGAAAGACTTTATTCCATTCCGTTATCAAGGGCAGTATGAAGATGTAGAAATAGGATTTTATTATAATCGATTCCGATACTATGATCCTGAACAAGGGAACTATACTCAACCGGATCCGATTGGTCTTGAAGGTAAGAATCCAACTTTATATGGATATGTCCGCGATACGAATAAGAATATAGATAAATTTGGTTTATATTCAGATTTACTAGGAACAGGTATGGGTCATCATTTGATGCCGAGATCAATAGCTGAGGCTTTAGGTATTATAGAATTAAGCCAAAAAACTTCGATTGCATGGTATCCAGATAAAGGAGCTGGAACAGCAGATCTTCACAAAAAATTGCATAGAGAACTTATAGAAGAAGGGATACCTTATCACGGTTCAAAATATACTGGAACAGCAAATGAATTTTTTGAAAAAGCTGCTAAAGCATACCAAGATATTGACGTTAAAGGTTATTTGAAAATCCCTTACACTGATGATAAGTTATTCGAAAATTTAACCCCTGCAGAAGCATTAGATAAAATAAAAGAATTACATTCAAATGGGAAAATTCCTTGTAAATAGAAGAATAGGAGATGTTATTATGGATAGAATTTTAACTGTCTCAAGTTACGGTATTTGTTTATTTTCATTAGACGTATTAGAAGATTTTTTTAAAAAAGAAAAAGTTAGGTCAAAAAAACTTTTAAAGAACTTTCAGGATAATCATAATCGATATTTAACTTTACTTACTGAAGGTATTTGGATTCCTTTTTTACCAATAGACTCTATAAAATATGTAATCAAGCTTGATAACTATAATCAATCATTTGACGATGAATGGGAGGAAAAATTAGTATATCATGACTTCAATATTGAAGTTAAAGATACATTATGGATTGCTAGTATTGGTTTATTTTATGAATTCGATAAAAATAAATTTATAGGAAATAATGAAGTATCATATCAAACATTAGATGGAATTACATTAAATTCCGGATTTAGGTATAATGTATCTTCTGGTAAATATTCGGTATCTATAAAGGGCTATGCACGTAAGAATAAATTAGATTATCCTAATGCGAATTATGGTTTTTTGTTTTCTCTTGTTAAAGTAAATGAATTTGAAGGTTTTAATGATCCACGTGAAGATGAAAGATACAACTTTAATGTGGCAGATATGGATTAAAAATTAGATTAGATAATATTCTAAAAAACTGATAAAACATATTTTTCTAAAGGTTTCAACGTCAATAGAATTACCATAGTTAAGAAAATACTATAGTGGATCTATTCTGTAACAGATCTTTAGTGTATTAAAAGATTTGAAGTTAAATTAAAAAGGGCAATAAATCCATTTAAAAGGATTTTATTGCCCTTTTGATCTTTATATCTAACTAAAGCTAGCTTATGATGCTGATCTGAACCTGAATCAAGTAACATTGCCAGACGGGACAAGTTCGACATGGGCGTATGACCGTCGTGGTAACTGCACAACAACGACAAATCCGCTAGGGGCCACAGAGAAATTCCGTTATGATAAATTGAATCGCCTTGTGCGTGCAAATCTTTCAGATGGTAACGACGTTCAATTAAAGTACAATGCCTATGATGATATCGTATTTGCGAAAGATATTCATACACAAGTAGCCTTTGATTATACTATTCTTGGAAGCTTAATATCCCGAGAACAAGGTGGGAAGAAGGTTAAATTCGCCTATGATACAGAAGAGCAGTTAACCGCTGTCATCAATGAAAAAGGAGAAGCGTATCAGTTTGAACGTGATACGAAAGGAAATATCATCAAGGAAATCGGCTTTGATGAGATGGAAAGAACGTATGAGCGAAGTCTGGCAGGATTAGTTCAGAGGATTCAACGTCCGGGTGACCGTTGGACAGCGTATGAACATGACGGTCTAGGGAATGTTTTTCGTGCTGATTATTATGATGACACATGGGAAACGTTTGGCTATGACAAAAATGGTACCTTAATTGAGACTGAAAATGAGCATGTGAAAGTAAAGCTGGAGCGAGACCCATCGGGACATGTGATCAAGGAATGGCAAAATGACCATTGGATTGCAAGTAGTTATGATGAATTAGGCAATCGTTCGCAAATTATCAGTAGCTTAGGTGCAAAAATCGATGTCGCACGTAATGACATTGGGAATGTGTCGCAAATCACAGCATCTCGCTCAGAGCAAGAAAATTGGACAGCAGCGATGCAATACAATGAACTTGGTCAAGAGATTGAGAGAATCTTACCCGGAGATGTCATCAGCAAATGGCAGTATGATGTAGCAGGTAGACCAACACATCATCGAATAAGTAGTCAAAATCGCGATATACGAAGACGCGTGTATAATTGGGATGTCAATCATCAATTACGAAGCATGGTAAACGAGTTAACAGGTGTAAAAGTTACCTATGGTTACGATGAATTTAGTAACCTCGTTTGGTCCAATCAAGGTGGTCAATTTGATTTCTTACACCGCAGTGTTGATGATGTCGGGAATTTGTATGAAACGAAAGAAAAGTCAGATCGTATCTATGGTGCCGGAAGCAGATTGCTTGAAACAAAAGAGGCAACCTTCTCTTATGATGATGAAGGGAATCTCATTCAGAAGATTGAGAAGAATGGTTATACGTGGAAGTACGAGTACTATGGTAATGGCATGATGTCGAAGGTCATTAGACCAGACAAGACAGAAGTTACTTTCAAGTATGATTCGCTAGGTAGACGAATAGAGAAGAGTTCTGACGAAAAAACAATGAGATTTGTGTGGGATGGGAATACGATTCTACATGAGTATTTCAGGCAGAATAATTCAGATGAGTTTGAAAATATAGTTGAATATTTTTTACAGACTGACTCCAAAATAGTAGATAATTTAGTTACATGGGTGTTTAATGATGAGTTCGTACCTTCAGCTAAAATCACGAGTGAAGGTAATTACAGTATCATTAGTGATTATCTTGGAACGCCTGTCGAAGCCTATGATGAAGAAGGTAATAAAGTTTGGTCAGCTGAGCTTGATATTTATGGACGAGTGATGGAATTCACTGGTGAGCAGGATTTCATTCCGTTCCGTTATCAAGGGCAGTATGAAGATGTTCAAACGGGTTTGTATTATAACAGATTTAGGTACTACGACCCAGAACAAGGGAATTACACTCAAATAGACCCTATTGGACTTTCGGGTGGAAATCCTACGTTGTATGGTTACGTAAGTGATACATTATGTGAAGTTGATGTGTTTGGTCTATTAAGACGCCCATATATAAGAAAATCTACTAGGGAAGCAATTGAAAAGAAAGCAAAAATAAAAGATGGTCGTTTTTTAGATAGTAATGAGGGTACGCCAATATCTGGTGGAAAACGACGGAAATATAGTATTGCAGATGGATTGTATGATATTGGTCATAAACCAGGTCATGAGCACTGGCGTGAGGTTGCGAAAGCTGAAGCTGAAGGTTTAACTCAGAAAGAATTTAATGATAGAATGAATAACCCTAAATTATACCATATCGAGGACCCTGTCTTGAATCAATCTCACAAGAACGAAGATAAATCAGGGAAACCGTGTAGGAAAGGAAAGAAAAGAAAATGAATAAATTCGATGATACTCAGTTGTATACATTGCTAAATGAATCTAATTATGGGGAAATTAATGCGTTTTTACAAAAATATGGTTTGGATAGTGTTGATAGGGATGGGCGTACGTTTTTGATGTCCGCAATCGTCGAAGGGAAGGAAGATATTGTAAAACACCTTGTGGATATTGGATGTAATGTTAATAATAAAGATAAATCGGGCTTAACTGCACTACATTTTGCAGCTATCTATGACAGATATAATATTGTTAAGGTTTTAATAACTCATGGTGCTGAAATTGATGCAGTAGACAACATAGGTAATACTCCTTTATGGAGAGCGATAATGGAAAATAATAATGAAACATCAACAATAAGGTATCTATTAGAGAATGGGGCAGATCCTAATAAGGCAAATAATCGTGGGATAGCACCAAAGGATTTACTCGAATAGTGCGTTCTACAACCGATTCTATATTTATTTTCTTGGAATAATGTATTTTATTAAGTTTTAAAACATATGTAAAGAAGGTATTTATACGTCTTCTTTACATATGTTTTTTGTATTAGAAAATGGGAATGGTTATTTTTTGTATATTTATTTTCTATCTTCATTTTGGAAAAGTTTTTGACACGAGAAGCCAAAACCGATAGTAGACTTTGATAGTTTAAAAAGATAGTAACTGTTTTATGGATAAGTTGCATTTTAAAAAAGTATGATTTTAAAAAAAAGAAACAAATACATATGTTCAATTGAAAAAGTTAAATCTATCCGATGGAAACGACGTTCAATTAAAGTACGATGCCTATGATGATGTTGTTTTTGCGAAAGATAACCATACTCAGGTAGCCTTTGATTACACCATTCTCGGCAGCTTAATCTCTCGAGAACAAGGTGGGAAGAAAGTTAAATTCACCTATGATACAGAGGAGCAGTTAACCACTGTCATCAATGAAAAAGGCGAAGCGTATCAGTTTGAACGCGATGCGAAAGGTAATATCGTCAAGGAAATTGGCTTTGATGAGGTGGGAAGAACGTATGAGCGAAGTCTGGCAGGATTGGTTCAAAGAATTCAACGTCCTGGTGATCGTTGGACAGCATATCAGCATGATAGTCTAGGAAATGTTATTCGTGCTGATTATTATGATGACACTTGGGAAACGTATGGCTATGATAAAAAGTTCGTTAATTGAGACTGAAAATGAGCATGTGAATATAAAGCTCGAGAGAGACTCGTATGGACAAGTAATTAAGGAATGGCAAAATACTCATTGGATTGCAAGTAGCTACGATGATTTAGGCAATCGTTCACAAATTACGAGTAGCTTAGGTGCCGAAATCGATGTCGCTCGTAATGAAATGGGGAATGTGTCGCAAATCACAGCCTCTCGCTCCGAGCAAGAACATTGGACAGCAGCGATGCGGTACAATGAACTCGGCCAAGAGATTGAGAGAATCTTACCAGGAGATGTCATTAGCAAATGGCAGTATGATGTAGCTGGTAGACCAACACATCATCGAATAAGCAGTCAAAACCGTGATACACGAAGACGTGTGTATAATTGGGATGTCAATCATCGTTTACGAAGCATGGTAAACGAGTTAACAGGTTTAAAATTTACCTATGGTTACGATGAATTCAGTAACCTCGTTTGGTCTAATCAAGGCGGTCAATTTGACTTCATACACCGCAGTGTCGATGATGTTGGGAATTTGTATGAAACGAAAGAAAAGACAGATCGTGTCTATGGCGCCGGAAGCAGATTGCTTGAAACCAAAGAGGCAACATTTTCTTATGATGAGGAAGGAAATCTGGTTCAAAAAGTCGAAAAGAATGGTGATACGTGGAAGTACGAATATAACGGCAATGGAATGATGGCGAAAGTCATCAGACCAGACAACAGAGAAGTTACTTTCAAGTATGACTCGCTAGGTAGACGGATAGAGAAGTGTTCTAACGAGAAAACTATGAGATTCGTATGGGATGGAAATACTATCCTACATGAGTATTTCTCGGAGGAAGATTCAGGGAAATTTGAAAACCTAGAGGAGTGTTCTTTACAGAGTAAATCTGAAATACCAGACAATTTAGTTACATGGGTATTTAACGATGGGTTCTTACCTTCTGCTAAAATTACGGATGAAGGTAATTACAGTATTATTAGTGATTATCTTGGGACGCCTGTCGAAGCTTATGATGAAGAAGGTAAAAAGGTTTGGTCCGCTAAGCTTGATATTTATGGACGAATGGTGGAGCTCACAGGTGAGCAGGATTTCATTCCGTTTAGGTATCAGGGACAGTATGAGGACATAGAGATTGGATTATACTACAATAGATTCCGATATTACTCTCCAACTGAGGGAATGTATTTACAACAAGATCCTATTGGGCTATCTGGTGGAAACCCTACGCTTTACGGGTACGTGAATGATCCGAATACTTGGATTGATCCTTTTGGATGGGCTCCTTGGAAAAGAAATAAATTCAATGAATGGTTTAACAAAGCAACTCCAGAGGATATTTCAGATAATAAAGCTGCTGTTGAACGTCAATTAAGAAACGGTGGAGGAAAACATGAATTATTCCCTGTAGCTAACGCGGCAAAAGCTAGAGATCTTGGTTTTACTGCAGAAGAATTGAAACGAATGGCTGTAGATAAAAATAGAGTAACATTTGTTGATGTACCTGATAAGGATGGTGTTCTTCATTCAGGACCTCATTCAACAGGTAAGAAAAGAGTTTTTGGTCAATCGAGTAAAGCAAGTGGGAACTTCCATCGACGATTATCAGATGCTTTAGAAAATGCAAATACTAAAAAAGAGGCAAGGAAGATAATAGGTCAACATCATAAAAAACATATGAGAGTGAGTTGTAAATAGTAATGAATATGTCTAAAGTACATGTATGGATAGGAATTAATGACTCTGACGATGAAACATTCGAAAAATATTTTGAATTAGATTATAATACGGAGGTAGAAATGGACGACCCTGAATATAAGGTCTGTCAATTTTGTGTCGATACTAAAACCGAATGGTACGATGAGGACATGATAGCTATTTATAAGATCGACCATTTAATAAGTGTTGAAGAAGCACTAGAAGAAATACCTGTTTCTAAGGAAACATTATTAGAAATCAATACTATCTGCGTTGGAAAAGGGATTAAAAATATAAATGCAATGTTTTTCTACACAGACGCGGATTTAAAAATAACTGACACTGATAAGTTATTTAATGGTTTAGTTTACTTAGGAGAATTTAAGACAAATATCTAAATATAATCAATAATATACTAGTCGTTAAATTAAAAGGGTTTAATTTATTGAATTAGATTAGGTGGCAACACACATTAATTCTCGTTAGGGCAAGGAAAATAGTTGGTATAAATTTTTATAAAGCAACACTACTGTGATCCCCAAAAAATAATTATTGATGGCTTTACTTGTAATAAGTTCTATAAACAAAGAGTAGCATAAATCCCTGAGTATATGGATTTTTTGCTGCTTTTTGTTTTTAATGTGATTTTAAATTAAAATTGCCGTATAATGGTTTTTTCTTCAGGATAAAAGAAACGCATCCAAATCATGGTAATTGTGAGAAATGGCTAAGTTGTCATCAATGAAAAAGGCGAAGCGTATCAGTTTGAACGCGATACGAAAGGAAATATCATCAAGGAAATCGGCTTTGATGAGATGGAAAGAACGTATGAGCGAAGTCTGGCAGGATTAGTTCAGAGAATTCAACGACCGGGTGATCGTTGGACAGCATATCAGCATAATAATCTAGGAAATGTCATTCGAGCCGATTATTATGATGACACATGGGAAACGTTTTGCTATGACAAAAATGGTTCGTTAATTGAGACTGAGAATGAGCATGTGATCGTAAAGCTTGAGCGAAATCCATCGGGACAAGTAATCAAGGAATGGCAAAATGACCATTGGATTGCAAGTGGCTATGATGAAATAGGCAACCGTTCACAGATTACGAGTAGCTTAGGTGCAAAAATCGATGTCGCTCGTAATGAAATGGGGAATGTGTCGCAAATCACAGCTTCTCGCTCAGAGCAATCACTTTGGACAGCATCAATGCAGTACAATGAACTCGGCCAAGAGATTGAGAGAATCTTACCGGGAGATGTCATCAGCAAATGGCAATATGATGTAGCAGGGAGACCAACGCACCATCGAATAAGTAGTCAAAATCGCGATACACGAAGACGCGTGTATAATTGGGATGTCAATCATCAATTACGAAGCATGGTAAACGAGTTAACAGGTGTAAAGGTTACCTATGGTTACGATGAATTCAGTAACCTCGTTTGGTCCAATCAAGGCGGTCAATTTGACTTCTTACACCGCAGTGTCGATGATGTCGGGAATTTGTATGAAACAAAAGAAAAGACAGATCGTATCTATGGCACCGGAAGCAGATTGCTTGAAACTAGAGACGCAAACTTCTCTTATGATGATGAAGGGAATCTCATTCAGAAAGTTGAGAAGAATGGTGATACGTGGAATTACGAGTACTTTGGCAATGGCATGATGTCGAAGGTTATCAAACCAGATAACACAGAAGTTACTTTCAAGTATGACTCACTAGGTAGGCGAATAGAGAAGAGTTCTAACGAAAAAACTATGAGATTCGTGTGGGATATAAATACGATTCTACATGAGTATTTCTCGCAGAATGATTCAGATAAATTTGAAAACCTAAAGGAGTATTCTTCACAGAACAAGACTGAAATACCAAACAATCTAGTCACATGGGTGTTTAATGATGGGTTAGTACCTTCTGCTAAAATCACGAGTGAAGGCTACTATAGCATTATTAGTGACTATCTAGGAACGCCTATAGAAGCTTATGATAAACAAGGTAATAGGGTTTGGTCAGCTGAGCTTGATATTTATGGACAAGTGATGGAGTCCACTGCTGAGCAGGATTTCATCCCGTTTAGGTATCAGGGGCAGTATGAGGACATAGAAATCGGATTATATTACAACAGATTCCGATACTACTCGCCAAGTGAGGGAATATACTTACAACAAGATCCTATGGGGCTTGCTGGTGGGAATCCGACTTTGTATGGATATGTAAGTAATCCAAATATTCAATTCGATCCTCTTGGTTTATTTACAGCGGGACAAGTAATGAATTTTGGTAATAAAAATTTAGGTGATTGGGGAGAAAAAATTGCTTCCAAATACCTAAGTAGCAACGGATTTAATGTGTTAGGTTCGGTCCAAAATATATCAAACCAAGGCTTTGATCTAGTTGCAATAGAACGAGCTACAGGTGAACTCAATGTTATAGAAGTCAAAACAAGTAGAAAAGGTTTTAGATCTAAATCAAATATGCCTACATGGACAAGGAATAACATAAATACAATTACTAGAAATGCTAATGGTCATTGGAGTAATATGCCGAAATATCAAAATGACTTAATGAGACAAATTAGAAATGCACAAACCCAAGGTACTTTAAAAAATAAATTGGTACAAATAAATGTTGATAAAAGGAGAATTACGATTAAGTGCAAATAAAACCGCGATTTAAACATAATCTGATTAAAAAAGCACTGAAGAGATATAGATATGATGAGGTTCTTAATCAATGTGATACTAAAGAGAATTTCTATGAAGACTATTCCTTTTTCTCTAAAAAAAAGAATTTAAGGAAAAATATTAATGTTGTCTATGAAACTTTATCTGGAACGCCTAATTGTAAACATATTGCTGCTAAAAATCTTCTTTTTCAAGGTAATGATGAATGCTGGAAATTCTTTGAACGTACTGCACAATTCGATGCTTACTCATATACAGGCGCTAGTTTTCCTTTTATTGATCCAATAGCACCATTATTAAATTATGCGCTATATGTGGAAAGAATAGATTTAATAGAACTACTATTAACGAAAGCTGCTGCTGATTTAGAAAAAGATGAGTATAAGAATAACAAGGAATACATTAAGCAAAAGGTATACCCAAGTACGTATTTGATACACTTCTTAATTGAGAAATTAGGGATACCGAATCCTGTAAAAGAAAAAGTTATGCAATACGGTGATGGATTAGGTATCTATGAGCGAATTGTAGCTGAGTGGGATAATCATTTCAATGAAATTGAGGATGAGTATTGGGATAGTTTGTGTGAGTATCATTTAAATGGAATAGGTGTTACGGGAACTAAATGGAAAGATGAGGAGTTTCTATATTTTGGACTTGTTCCAATTGAACTAATTAATCTATTTAAAGTGAGACAAAAGCTAGGATTAGATGTCCCTGTAATTAAACACGAGTTATTTTCAACGCCTATGGCAGTCTATCCCATGATTCCTTCTGGTTATAGTTCAGACCTAGACGTAAAGTTTCAACTTGTTGAGAGAACTAAGAAAGATGAAAAAATATATACATTTGAAGATATAGTGGAGCAATTAAAAAAAGAGCATGGAGAAAATGCTGATTTATTTTACTAAACTTAGCTGCACCTTATAAAATAGTCAGTTTAATAAAAATGGAGTGCCGTAAAATGCGGCAATCAGATGACTTCGGTATCCTGCGAGGTCACTGAAAAACTTACGTTTTGTATGAAGACTTAACTTTTTAGATGAAAATAAGGTACATTTTGTTCGAATCGAACAGAATGTTTAATTCCTGCTTCACTTCATTTGATGTTGGTTTTGGGGGGAATTTCTCTTTCATTTCTTCATCCAGTTGATAGACGGCTTTTCGCACAAATTTTGATTTTTCTTGTAAAAATTCCTTCGGTGATTTTTGATTGTAACGTGCTTTTGTATGTGTGGAGTCGACGATAATTATTTTACTTGTAATTATTCCTTTTTTTAATGCAATTTCAACTGTTTTTCCAATCAATAAATCAAGTAAATTTATATCTTGTAA
>NZ_JBFTHS010000026.1:0-72249 GCF_056394365.1 Lysinibacillus sp. 10T31 | reverse complement strand
CGGACGAAACCAACTATACGCTATGGTAACAGTAGTGTAGCCCTATCTGCTATATGCACTGGATAGGGAGGGGTAATGGGATACCCCAATCTTGAGAACTGTTCAAAACAGAAATGGACTGCGAACGCATAGTTACTCAGGAATCCCACWGACATTAGTCAGCTTGTCCCTTTAGGGGTGGGAGTCTCAAACGCGATATTCTGCAAAAAAAAGTAAAATACCTCAATTCAAATGTAGTAAGGCTTTTTCTGTTATTAGAATGAAACAACTATATAAACCTTGAACATTACTAAAGATATGCTTCGCTTTGAAAAACATTGCTTGATAAAGGTGAAAATCGGCGAGACTTTTTATAAAGTTCCGCCGATAATTATGTTACTCGTTCCAGCCTTTGCAGACGTCAATCCATTCTTGATATGGAGTATAGGTTTCTAGTTCAGAAATAGTAAGCTCAATGGCGGAGTTGCTACTGCCACATGCAGGGAATACTGTTGTGAAGCGTTTTAGTGATTCATCCAAATAAATAGCAACACCCTCATTCACGCCAAAAGGACAAACACCTCCTACCTCATGTCCAATCTTTTCAAGTACTTCATCTTTTCCAAGCATTTTTGCCTTTGTACCAAAGGCTGCTTTAAATTTTGCATTATCGACTTTGGCATCGCCTGCAGCAACAATTAATATCGCTCCATCGTTCACGAGAAACGATAAGGATTTCGCAATGCGCTCAGGCTCGCACCCGAGTGCCTGTGCCGCTAGTTCGACGGTTGCTGAGCTTTCGTTAAGCTCCTGTATTTTGTGCTCCACATTCCATTGTGCTAAATGTTCACGTACTTTTTCAATTGCCATATGTAATACCTCCTTGCAATACTACGTTTTATTTTAACATAATTTTCAGAATACATAGTTGTTTTATCTTCCGGAAATAACCTATTATTAAATAGTTAGTATAATATTACATTTTTGGAGGTGGAGCCGATGATTATGAAAGTGCTACAGTCTCTTTTTGTACTAATTGGATTATTTTTTTTCACAGGAGTAGTTGCGTTGTATGTAATTATTAGTGGTGCGCTACATTTTAGAGGACTACTCTTTACCGTTCCGATATGTTTATTTGTTCTATTTGTTTGTTTAATTTTTGATTGGTTGACAACAACAAAACGTAAGATATGGTTAGCTGGAGTAATGGGCATTGCGTTGTTGTTTGCCTCGATTAAGCCTATTCAACATTACTACAAAATGAGTATTCCAACTGTTGATGCAGAAATTGATGTGACAGTTTATCAACCATTTACAGAGCAAAATAAAGTAGTAAAGTCAGATACAAAGGCTTCATTGCAATTAGTTGAGTCACTACCACGCTTAGATGGGGCGACGGCGATGTATCCACTGTATGCTGCCTTTGTAGAAGCAACATATCCAAAGGATTACTATCCATATGATAGAAGTAGAGTTATGGTGAGTCGTACACCTGAGGCTTATCAAAATTTGATTTCAGGAGATGTTGACCTGATTTTTGTAGCAGCACCATCTGAATCTCAAAAGAAGCAAGCTGAGATAAAAGGTCTTACATTTGACATGACCCCTATTGGACGAGAGGCATTTGTCTTTTTCGTCAATCATAAAAACAGTGTAGAAAATTTATCACTGGAGCAGTTTAAAGAAATATACGCTGGAAAAATTATGAATTGGCATGAAGTCGGTGGTGAAAATGTTGCTATTCGTGCCTTTCAACGCCCAGCAGATAGCGGAAGCCAAACAGCACTGGAAAGAATGATGGGAGATACACCAATCATGGAAGCGCCTGCTGAAAATGTTGCAACAGGTATGGGTGGTATTATTCATGAGGTATCACAATATCGTAATTATAAAAATGCCATTGGCTACACGTTTAGATTTTACTCAACAGAAATGGTGAATAACAAAGAAATTAAATTATTGTCCATCGATGGGATTGCGCCCACAAAGGAAAATATTCGTAATGGTACATACCCACTCGTATCTGAATTTTATGCTGTTACAGCAGGAACAAATAATCCTAATGTAAAAAAGTTTATCGACTGGATTGTATCAGATGAGGGGCAAGCACTAGTTGAAAAAGTTGGTTATGTACGAGTAGAAAATGATTGAATAGTTTGCTATACTAGTATCACAACATATATGATAGTTTTCTAGGGTTCCGTAGCAAAGCTAGTCTGGTCCGAGAGAAAACCACAAATTGATTTTTGTGACACGGAAGGATAAAAGCCTGGGAGATACTGTTTACAGCAGTGTTCCTTAGGCTTTTTTAATTTGGCTACTGTGGGGGGAAGTTGAAGAAAAGCTCCAATCAGGGTTTAGGTCTCCGAACTGATCAGGTAAGCCGAAGAAGTGATCAGGTAGGTTGTGAAACTGCTCGGTTAAGCCGAGAAGTGATCAGGTATGTCGGGAAACCGCTCGGGTAAGCCGAAGAAGTGATCAGGTAGGTCGTGAAACTGCTCGGGTAAGCCGAATAAGTGTTCAGGTGGCTCGGGAAACTGATCAGGTAAGCCGAAGAAGTGATCAGGTAAGTCGGGAAACTGCTCGGGTAAGCCGAAGAAGTGATCGGGAAGATCGTGAAACTGCTCGGGTAAGCCGAATAAGTGATCGGGTAGGTCGGGAAACCGTCTAAAAGAACTGCCCAATAATAGTATGCATATGTGTTTAACAATAAAATGGAGGAATTCGCAATGAACAAACAATGGTTAAGTGTCGTAATTGCTGCTTTTTTTGAAGTCGGCTGGGTTATTGGCTTAAAGCATGCAGGGAATGCACTCGAATGGATGGGTACCGCAATTGCAATTTTTGTTAGCTTTTATTTACTAATTAAGGCTGGAGAAAGTTTACCAGTCGGAACTGTCTATGCAGTATTCGTAGGTTTGGGGACAGCGGGTACTGTATGTGCTGATAGTTTATTATTTGGAGAGCCATGGAAATTAGCTAAAATTTTATGTGTTGTCGTTTTACTTGCAGGCGTCATCGGTTTAAAGCTTGTGACAGGGGAGCCTAAAGAAAAAGGGGTGAATGAATAATGGCATGGTTTGCATTAGTAGTCGCGGGGCTATGTGAGATGATGGGTGTTTATATGATTAGTAAATATAATAATGCTAAAAGTATTAAAAATTTAGTGTTATTGATTTTTGCGTTTACCTTGAGTTTTGCTGGCCTTGCATATGCCATGGAAACATTACCGATGGGTACAGCCTATGCAATTTGGACAGGCATTGGAGCGGCAGGTGGCGCTTTACTTGGAATGTTGTTTTTCAATGAATCCAAGGATTGGAGACGTATTGTTTGCATTATTCTTGTTTTAGGAGCAGCGATATTTTTGAAGTTATTATCCTAGCAAGATTAAATAGTCATCTGGTATCGGTCTAATCGTTGCTGGGTGGCTTTTTTATTATCATAATCAACAATAGGTTAAGAGTTTTTTACTCAAAAATTGCTTTAAAGAGAAATAAATAAGTATTCATATATTATGTAATATTTGTTAAAATAAGGATATATATAATTAGTGTTTAGGAGACCTTGAAATTTTCTAAGTAGACGTTAATTATTCGTATTTTACGGCGTAGTTATTTTATATAGCGACATTAAATAATGTTTTTTGTCTTGAAAAAAAGACAGACAACCACTAGTCAGTTGTCCGTCAATTATTAAAAATTATTTTTTTACATCCTTCGTCCATTCAGCAACTTTGTCTGCATTGGCTTCTACCCAATCTTTAGCAGCTTGTTTTGGGTCTTTGCCATCCATAATTTCTAGCATAACACTCTCTAAGTCTTCTGATGTCCAGTGGAAATTATCTAGTACAGAATAGACATCTGGTTGATCTTCTTTTAAACCTTTACGAGCGAATGTGTTAATCGTTTCTTCGCCACCATAAACGCCTTTTGGATCTTCTAAGTATTTAAGATCATATTTAGCGAACATCCAATGAGGAGACCAGCCTGTTACGATAATGTCTTCCTTATTTTTAATTGCTTTAGCAAGAGAAGTTGTCATAGCACCAGAAGAAGAAGTTAATAGATTCCAATCTGTTAAATTATCATATTCATCTAAAGCTTTTTCTGTAGCTGCTGTGATCCCAGCGCCAGGCTCAATACCCGTAATTGTGTGATCTGCTTGCTTTTTTAAATCCTCAATCGAATTTACGTCCATATAGCTTGGTACTACTAGACCTATTTTGGCACCAGTAAGGTTTTCACCTAGCTCATCAAGGTCGTTCTTATATTTTTCGTACTGTGGGGCATGAGTATTTGGTAACCATGCAGCGACCATACCATCTGCTTCACCTTTTGAAACAGCCTCCCACATAATTGCATTATCAAGAGGTGTTAATGTTACATTGTAGCCTAAATCCTCTAGCACCTGACCAACTACATTAGTTGAAGCAATTTCTGTATCCCATTCAACGTAGGCTAGATTGACGTCCTTTGAGTTACCACTACTCTTACTTGAATCATCACCACTACATGCGGCTAGCAAAAAGCCAAGCCCTAAAGCCATTCCTATTTTAGTTAATGTTTTCAGTTTCATCGAATCTTCCTTTCCATATTAATAGTTTTATATCAAAACTACAAAAAGTAAATCTCAGCAGTGAAAGTGAAGAACTAAGATTTGCGTTAATCAATTGCCTCTTTTTCTATACGGCTTTCTTCTTATTAAAACTTTGCGTTAAGCGGTCTATTACAATGGCGAAAATTACTAGACCTAAACCTGCAACAAAACCATTTCCAACCTGTGTACGTTGTAGTGCAGTTAATACTTCGCGTCCTAGACCAGGTGCACCGATCATTGAGGCAGTTACAACCATTGACAGTGATAGCATAACAGTCTGGTTAATCCCCGCCATTATAGTTGATTTCGCAAGTGGGATTTCTACTTTAAAGAGTTTTTGATTTGAAGTACTACCATATGAATCCGCAGCTTCTACTAATTCTTTTGGTACTTGGCGAATTCCTAGGTTCGTCATACGTACAGTTGGTGGTAAGGCAAAAATAACGGATGCAAATACGCCAGGTACTATCCCAATACCAAAGAAGGCAACGGCAGGAATCAAGTACACGAAGCCAGGCATTGTTTGCATGAAATCGAGTATCGGCTTAATCACATTTTCTGCTACAGTTGACTTGGACATTAGAATACCAAGAGGAACACCTAAAATGATCGAGATGATACTTGAGAAGAGCACGAGCGTCGTTGTTTCCATAAGATGTGTCCATAAGCCTTGATTATAAATAAATAACAAACCAAGTAATGAAAACGTTGCGAGCCCGAATTTTTTGCCGGTAACGAAAAAGGCAAAAATGACAACAAGTAAAATAAGAATAATCGGGGGAATGCTCACTAATAAATCAGTGACCTGATTCATGAGTAGTTTTCCATTTTTTTGAATCAAGTTAAAAAACACTGAAAAATTACTCGTCAACCAGTCCATAACTGATTCTACCCATGGTCCCAGTGGTATAACTGGAATATTGTCTAAAAAATTATTCATGTGCAACTGCCTCCTCATCGCTAGTTGAAAGTGCTTCGATGACAACGCCCCGGATAAGAACACCAAGCAAGCGCTCATCTTTTACAACTGCAATCGGAGTAGGACAATTATGAATCAAACCTAATATATCCTGTAAAAGCATATCTGGTGGAACGGTTAACATATCTGATTGAACAATTGAATGTACCGTTTGTTCTTGTCTTTTAGCTGCAGCCCGTGCGTCGTCAGCAGTAATATAGCCTTTCAAATGTCGATTTTTGTCAACAGCCATTAGTAAACTAACCGTTTCTTCGCGCATTCTTTTAAGTGCTACGGTCGGTCCATCTACATCTACATTGACAGATACAGGTCGAACCATAGCATTTTCAGCAGTTAATACTTTAGAGCGATCAACGTCTTCTACGAAAGTTTTAACATAATCATTTGCAGGATTTGTTAAAATTTCTTCTCCAGTACCAATTTGAATGATTGAACCATCTTTCATAATGGCGATACGATCACCAATACGTAATGCTTCATTCAAATCGTGGGTAATAAATAAAATTGTTTTTTTCAATGTGCTTTGTAAATCGAGTAACTCATCTTGCATTTCTTTTCGAATTAATGGATCGAGTGCAGAAAAAGCCTCATCCATTAGTAATATTTCTGGGTCATTTGCAAGTGCACGTGCTAATCCAACGCGCTGTTGCATACCTCCTGATAATTGACTAGGATATTGGTCCTTATAAGCAAGTAAGCCTGCATTGTCGAGAGCCTGCTCTGCTTTTGCTTGCCGTTCTTCTTTTGAGATGCCTCTGATTTCAAGGCCGTATTCTGTGTTTTGAAGAAGTGTACGATGGGGGAATAAACCGAAGTTTTGAAAGACCATACTCATTTTGTTTCTTCTTACATTACGTAAACTCTCTTTGCCCATTTTAGAAATGTTTTCTCCATCGATGTAAATATTCCCACTTGTAGGCTCTATGAGACGGTTTAAAAGCCGAATCAGTGTCGACTTTCCACTTCCTGATAATCCCATGATAACGAAGATTTCACCTTCATTTACGGTAAAACTTGCATCGTATACACCAACTGTTGCACCTGTTTCTTTTAAGATATCAGTCTTGCTTTTTTGTTGCTTGACGAGTTCTAAGGCTTGGGGAATATGTTTCCCGAAAACTTTAGAAACATGTTCCACTTTTATTTTTTCCAATAGAACCACTCCTTTCGTAGATCAATTTCGCCTTGGCGTAATGGGTGTTGCTTCACTTACGCACAGATGAATTGCCACTAGACGTGGCTTTCTTAGGCTGAGGCCCTCTATTTCAGTAGGTGTGTGAACACACACTGAATGAAGATAAATACTATTTGAGGATAATGATACCCAAATATAAACAAGTAACAACTTAACCCTAACAAAGAGTTGTTACTTTTGTCAAATCGACAAAACAGAAAAAATCCGCTTAAACGCTGTTATATCAGCGTTTAAGCGGATTTTAATTTGGATATAAAAAGCTCTGAACTCGAGCGAAACTTCCATCATTTCCGATAAAGTAAATGATATCTCCTTCTTCCAAAGACACATATGGACCAGGTGATAGTAATAATTCATTTTGACGACGAATTCCGACAATCGTACTAGATGTATTTTGCCAAAAATTCAATTCCTGTACTGTTTGGTTGATACAAGGGCTTTCAACTGTCATCTCTAATTGATAAGGAATAAACGGATTGACGGATCTGAAATGTTCAGTTCGACTAATAAGTTGTTTGGTCTTATCCTGTAGATTTATTAATTCTTGGTGCTGCTTTTGAATACTAGACATAAGCTCATGTTGTAGTTCATGGACTGATTGAACATCATGGAATTGGCGGACAAAATGTGCAGCCTTTTCATATGAGATGATAATAACTCCACTACCTTTAGTGGCCTCCACAATTTCCAAGTCTTGCAAAACAGCAATCGCTCTTCTCGCAGTTTCCGATGAGACATTGTATTGGCTTGCTAGAGATGATCTTGCGTAAATTTTATCGCCAATTCGATATTTTCTTTCCACGATTTTTGAGGCTAGATCGACAGCAATTTGCTGGTATTTTGGCTGTTTCACCTGCACATTTTTTTCTAATTGCATTCTAAACTTCCTTTCGTCATTACAGTTCCCTCAGCTTATTATAGACTAGCCTGCACAGAAAAAATAGCATCTCCATAAGCTATTAGTATATGATAAAAACGTAATATAGCAGTTTTGGTTTCTTATTAAATTTTTAAATAGAATAGAAGTTGAAGTTTGACAGTTGTTAGTTATTATTATAAACTAAGTTACGTTATGTAAGTGATGTGAAAATACAAGTGCTCAGTTAGTAGGTCTAGCTAGCTGTTAACAATAGAAGGTTGGAGAAAATATGACAATTACTACTAAAGTTTTGGATATAGTGAAAGACAAAATGACGATCGTGAAGCATTCAGAAACTGAAAGTATTTGCCTAGTTGGTCCAGTGAAATTACCGGTAAAACAGGGTGAATTTTTAGCGACATTTCAATGGTATAACTGGTTAAAAGTAGGTGCCAATCAGTCAAAAGAGGAAATTATTGATGGGTTAGCATCTGCAAACTTAGCTTTTTTACAACAGTCATCAGTGCTTGTTTATGGAGATTTTACACATGCAGAGGATGCTTTAATTCGCATGCATAGTATTTGTCATACAGGTGATATTTTTGGAAGCCAACGCTGTGACTGTGGTTATCAATTACATGAATCGATGAAAATGATTGTGGAGCATGGCTGTGGGGCCATTTTCTACTTAGCTGATCATGAAGGTCGTGGCATCGGATTATTCTCGAAATCTCTTGCTTATTTATTACAAGAAGAGGGGTTAGATACGGTTGAAGCAAACCATGCTCTTGGCTTCCCAGACGATACTCGTTCTTATGAAGAGGCCATTACTGTGTTAGCTGCACTTCGATCAAAGCCAGTTACACTTATTACTAATAATCCGAAGAAGCTTGCTGCACTACAGGCACATGGTTTAGCTGCAGAAGGACATGTCCCATTATGGGGAGGATTAACGGAGACTAATCGTTTTTATTTAGATACGAAAGTAGAGAAATCTGGACATTTGCGTGAAGAGAAGTGAGTGGAGGAACGAAGATGACAACAGATGAAAAATATATGCAGTTAGCACTTGATTTAGCCGCTAGTGCAAAAGGAAATACAAATCCTAATCCACTAGTCGGGGCTGTAATCGTCAAAGATGGTGTAATTGTAGGAACAGGTTTACACAGAAAAGCAGGGGAACCACATGCAGAGGTGCATGCATTCCGTATGGCTGGAGAACATGCTAAAGGCTCGACACTTTATGTAACTCTTGAGCCATGTTCGCATTATGGGAAAACACCTCCTTGTGCAAATTTAGTGAAGGAATCAGCAGTTAGTCGTGTGGTTGTAGCCATGCAAGATCCCAATCCTGCAGTTGCAGGACGTGGTATTCAATTGTTACGAGATGCGGGTATTGAGGTGGAGGTAGGAATTTTAGAAGCTCAAGCTCGCCGTTTAAATGAACGTTTTATTCATAATATGCTAACAAAACGTCCATTTATAATTTCAAAATACGCGATGACTTTAGATGGAAAAATAGCTACCCATACAGGACATTCCAAGTGGGTAACTGGTGAGGCAGCACGTGAGGATGTTCACCGTATTCGTCATGAGGTGGATGGTATTTTAGTTGGTGTTGGTACTGTTTTAGCTGATAACCCATCATTAACGACAAGATTAAAAGAAGATTACGGAAAAAATCCAGTGCGCATTATTATGGATAGCTCCCTTCGTACACCAGCTCATGCCAATGTTCTGAATGTAGAAGAAGCGAAAACAATTATTGTATGTAGTGAGAATGCCAGTCAAGAAAAAATAACAGCATTTGAGGAAAAAGGCGTAACTGTATTGCCAGTTCGACATGAATCTGAGGGGCTTGTTGTGGATGATATGCTTGAAAAACTATATCAATATGGCATTACGGATATTTTAGTAGAGGGTGGAAGTACGATCAACTCTTCATTTTTACAGCAAGGTGCTATTAACAAATATGTGATTTATATAGCGCCAAAAATTCTCGGTGGTCGTTTATCATTAACACCTATTGCTGGTCAAAATCCATCTACTATGGATGAAGCATGGGATGTAGAATTTGCTTCGTTTGAGCAGGTTGGGCAAGATTTACGTATTATTGCTTATCCAAAGTTAGGTGAAGAAAAGTGAAATATCAAGCAGATGTTTGTATCGTAGGGGCTGGGCCAGGTGGAGCACTTCTTTCGCATTTACTAGCGAAAAAAGGTCTTTCCGTGATTCTACTGGAACAAAACGCAGCACTTGGGCAGGCATTTCGCGGTGAGCATTTAAATGAAGAGGGTGAGGCTGTTTTAAAAAGTCACCAGCTTTTTGAAGCAGTTGAAGCGCTCGGTTTATTACGTATGGGAAAGCTTGAATATTACGCAGACGGTAGAGCAATAAAAACTATTTTCCCCGATGAAGCTGTAGGGCATTTAGGAATTCATGTACCCCAAGCAAATCTATTAAAGGGAATAATACAAGAAACGCAGCATTTTCAGCACTTTTTTTGTTTCCTAAATACGAAGGTGACGAAGCTCATAGTTGATTCTTTTGGCAGATATACGGGTGTCATTGCATCAAGGGATGGGGAAATCATTGAAATTAGTAGTCAATTAATTATCGGTGCTGACGGTCGTTACTCTACTATTCGTAAGCAAGCGCACATTGAGATTCAAAAGCATAAACATGGCTTTGATTTATTGTGGGCAAAAATTCCTGCCCCTCAAGGATGGGAGCCATCGATTAAAATGGCATTAATAGGTGATAAACAGCTATCCTTATTTACGCAAGTTGGTGGGTTCATTCAAATCGGCTGGAACATTGAACAAGGAAGCTTTCCTAAGCTCAGAAAAAAAGAATTTACACCATTTATCCAACAGCTTTTAGAACAATTCCCGGAACTATCTGATACTGTAAACGAACATATCAGATCTTGGCAAGATTTTGTCTTGCTTGATGTATTCAGTAGTCATTGTGATTGCTGGGGGACAAAGGGGCTTGTGCTAGTAGGGGATGCTGTTCACACGATGACACCAACCGGAGCATTTGGCCTCAATAGTGCCCTAAAAGATGCAGATTGTCTTGCGTCTTTATTAAATAAAGATACGCTTGTTCATTTTAACGTACACGATTTTCAACAAATGCGCGAGCATGCTATTGAAGAAGTATTAGCGAAGCAAATTGAAAAAGAGCAAACATTCGCGACTAACTTCATCAACAAGGCTTCTTGAAGGGAAGAAAAACAACATGAAATTTGGCTTTGATATAGATGATACACTCATAGATTTACGAGCACACGCCTTTGCGCTCTATAATAAAAAACTTGGTAAAAATGTTGCACTAGAAGTATTTCAAGCTTTGCAAAGAGTTGAAATTCATGAACCTTTTGGTTTAACAGATGCTGAAGGAGCGGCGATGTGGAATAGTTCATTAGAGGACATTTATTTTACGGATTGTCCTTCTTTTGAGGGAGCACTTGAGACGCTTCAAGCTTTGGCACATCAGGGGCATGATATTTATTATATTACTTCACGTCCTAAACGGTATTGTGAGCGAACACAAGCATGGATGAAAGCACAAGGATTTCCAATCACAGAAGGTCACTTTTTCTGCGGAATGCAGGATACAGAGAAAGTGGCGATCATCAAAGATCTAGCTTTAGATGTTTATGTAGATGATAAACCAGCTGTATTAGAAACACTGCAAGATGTGAATACAAAAGTAATTTTAAAAAATCAATCCTATAACAAGCATGTTGAATTGCCACGCTTAAATCATTGGCATGATTTCTTAAGATTGGTAAATAATTAGCTATTAATCGTAATATGGGTTTGATTTCCGTTCCGACTGGGCGCTTTGTTGTTGCTGTCGCTACGCTTTCGCACAGATAAAACAATTGCTGTCGCTTCGCTTTCGCACAGAGCAAAGCTTCCTGGGGGCGTCTGATGAGCCGCTTCACTCGCTCCAGGGTCTCGGGCCAACACGATGTTGGTCACGAAGGCGTTATCACAGGATGTGATGGTCTTAGCCTTCGTTCCTCTATTGCTAATCCCCAAGGAGTCGCCCAGTCTCCACTCCAATCAACTTATAACAAAGGCATATTTTTAACAAATGTCGTCCACAATTTTGGTGATGAGTCAAATAATTAAAGTAATACACCCGAATAGAGGGCACTTTAAAAGTGAACCTGTTCGGGTGTATTCTTTGTTTCAATCAATACAATTGCTTTTCGATTTCTAACGCAACGCCTTGAATAGTTTTAATTAATAAACTTTCATCATAGTCACTATAGCGTACCTCTGGTATAACGAGTGACACTGATGCAATTATTTGGTTGGAAGCATTTAAAATCGGTGCAGATATAGAGCATGCTCCACGCACACGTTCGCTATTACTTTTCGCAAACCGTTGTAAACGGGTATGCTTTAATTCCGCTAACAGCTGCTCTTTTGAAAGTATAGTATTATCAGTGATACGTTCAAAACTTATATTCTCTACATATTCTTCAACATTTGGCATAAATGCGAGCAATATTTTAGATGATGCACCTGCATAAAGGGGAGAGGTGTCACCTACAAACATTTTCGTTGAAAGTGGGTATGTTGAATCATAGTTTAAAATACATCGTCTCTCCACTCCATCAATAATATTCATGGAAACACTTTCGCCGATTTCTTCGTTTAGCTTTTTTAAAATAGGTTCTGCGACAATAATAAGACTTGATTCTTCTTTTACTAAATTACCTAAATACAGAAGTGAATGACCTAATTGATAGCGCTTAGTACGCTCATCTTTGTGAAGAAAGCCTTCGTACACAAAGGTAGAAACGAAGCGTTGTAAACTGGAAATGCTGATCCCTGTTTTTTTACTTAACTCAGTTAGGGAAAGGCTAGGTTCATCTTTTGAGAAAGCTTTTAACACTTTAATAGCTTTGTGCAGCGATGACATTGTATAGTTTTTTTCGAAAATCTCCTGATTCATCCCGTCACCTACGTAATAAAATAATTTTCTTCGACATCCGCCGGAGCATTTATCTTCATAAATTCTATTATAGCGTAATTTTATTTTTGTAGAGAGGACTTTTGGAATTCGTTTGTATGTTCTCCAAGTATCGGTGGTGCAGATTTATATTGAATATTTAAATTAGAAAATTTTATTGGGTTTTTTATGAATCTGATTGCACCATATTGTTCATGCTCTATTTCTCCAATCATGTCGCGTGCCTTAAATTGCGGTTGTTCTAGTGCTTCAGCAATTGTGTTCACACGTCCACCTGGAATTTTGTATTGTTGTAATAAGGTAATCCATTCATCCCGTGTTTTTGTCATTGTAATGTCAGTAACCATCCGAACTAGCTCCGCTTCATGTTGCTTGCGCATCGTATTCGTTATAAAGCGCGGATCATTGGCCCATTCTTCACGTTTCAACATCGTGCAAAACTTTTTAAATTGTCCATCTGTACCAACGCATATCATTAAGGGGCCATCCTCACAGTTAAATACTTGATATGGCGCAACATTATTATGACGATTACCTAGACGTTCTGATATAAAGCCAGTATTTAAATAAGCGCTTGCTACATTTGCTAAGCTACTCATCTGAACGTCTAATAAAGCTAAGTCAATAAATTGCCCTGTATTTGTTTGATCGCGCATTCGTAAAGCGGCTAAAATACTAATGACGACATAATTTGAGGTTAAAATATCTGCAATAGGAACACCAACTTTTGTCGCTTCTCCTTCCGCTGAGCCAGTGACATGCATTAAACCACTCATCGCTTGAATAACTGGATCGAAGCCTGGTTCGTGCGCAAGAGGACCAGTTTGACCGAATCCTGTAACTGCACAATAGATGATTCTAGGATTCACTTTACTTAATTCCTCATAGCTGAGCCCCATTCGCTCCATGTCACCCGTTTTAAAATTTTCGAGGACGACATCAGCATCTTGGACAAGTTCTTTAAATTTTTCTCTGCCAGCTATTGTCTTTAAATCTAATGTGATCGATTTTTTATTGCGATTGGCACATAAATAATACGTACTTTGACCATTCACAAATGGCCCCCAATCACGCATACTATCAGAGCCATCTGGATGTTCTATGCGAATTACTTCTGCTCCTAAATCGGCCAACATCATGGAGCCAGCAGGAGCAGCATAAACACGAGATAAATCTAACACTCGAATATTTTCAAGAGGTTGCATTGTTCTTCCCCCTAAACATGTCATTTATAAACAGGCTTACGTTTTTCTACAACTGCGTTTACACCCTCTTTAAAATCATCTAGCTCTGTTACAATAGCCATTTGTGATGAAATGTAATCAAGGGCAGTACGTAAATCCATTCGTTGACTTTGATAAACTGCACGCTTTATGAATTGCAATGTCGTAGTTGGACGACTTGCTAATTCCTTTGCATAATTCAATGTGTATTCTTCAAGCTCATGGTCTTCTACAACAAATGTCACAACACCTTTGGCTTTTGCTTCATCAGCAGTTAATACACGAGCTGTCCAGAACATGTCCAATGCTTGATCAATACCGATTAATTTTGGTAAATAATAAGCGCCACCGTCGCCCGGCACGATCGCAACATTAATGTAGCTTTCCGAGATCTTTGTAGATTTTGCAGCAATCCGTATATCGCACATTAAAGCCATATCAAGTCCTGCGCCCATTGCAAACCCGTGCACCTGTGCAATAACGGGCTTATCAATTTCTTCAAGGAGAAGGGGGATACGTTGAATCTTTTTCCAAAGGGAATTTTTTCGTGCTAAACCTGTAGAAGAGATATCGCCCTCGCTTTGGAAAAATCCTTCACCAGCTTGCATTGCCTTAATATCCCCGCCAGCGCAAAATGATTTTCCATTACCTTTTACGATGACAACACGAATATCCTCTGAATCACGAACAGTTTCAAGGGCTTCAATCCATTTTGCGATCATCTCTTCACTAAAAGCATTGTACGCTTCAGGTCTATTTAATGTAATTGTGGCAACGTGGTCTTGCACTTCAAAAAGTAAATCAGTCATTGAAAACACTCCTTATCATGTCATAGTGGTTTGTCACAAATTAATGATGGTAATTTGCCTTATCCTTCTACTTTGAGAAGGGGAGAGCTTGCGCTACTTGAAGTTAAATATCCCCATAGACTATCTCCACTATTTTCTAATAGTTGAGTTGCTACTAAATTAGTCCAATAAGAGGTGCTGGCTCCTTCATCGCGCCATGACCAAAGTCTGCGTGTAAATTGATGCAAACTATGCTCGTGTGTCGTACCAATTGCAGCGTGTACTTGATGCGCAATTGTTGTCACTGCTTGAATAACTTCTTCGAAACGAATGCAGGCGTATGCAACTTCACTATTTTGATTATTCTTCTGAAGGGCTTCTGTTACATTATTAAATGCTGCAAGAGCAATCGCTGTTTCACCTGCTAAATGTACAATATGCTGCTGAACGAGCTGGAAGCGATGAATCGGTCGACCAAATTGCTCACGTTCTTTCGTATATTGAACGGTTAAATCATTTATTTTATCGATGGCGCCAGTCATCAGTGCTAATTGAAAGGCAGAATGGAATGTTGTTATAGCGTGTACCTTGTCAGGAGATAACGTAGCAGATACTTGTGAAACCGCAGCATAATGGAATATCACAGTATCACGCGGTTCGCCTGCTAAATTCGACCCTAGCTTAATTTCAGCTTGGCTTAAATCTATTTCTACAAGATGAGTACCCTCCGTGCTATAGGCAAGTGTAACTAAGTGTTTTGTATGACGTGCCCAAGGGATTTGGATTGCCTCACCCGTTAATTTGCCATTCTCTAACGTAAAGGCTTGGTTAGGGCAGAGCATATACGTCGCCAAGTCTTCAATTACTTGTAAACTAGTAAACTCTAATAAATAATTTGCAAATGTTGTTTCAGCAAATGGAATCGGTGCCGCGTATTTTCCAGTTAAACGAACAATATTCAATAAATCCTCTATGTCGCCACCTGCACCGCCATTTTCTTCTGCAATGGCTACAGCTGTCATACCGTTTTCTTTAAACAGATCCCATAGTTCTGGTGCCCAATGACCTTGTTCCACTGTATCGACTAACTCTTTATCGACTTTTTCTTTTAACATGCGCTCTACAACATCAAGAATCATATCTTTCATTTCACTCATTGTGCTACAACCCCTTTCGCTACAACGCCATACAGTACCTCTGAAGTTCCTCCTCGGATAGTGAAACCTGGTGCATGTAAAATGGATTCAGCCATAAAGCGATCAATTTTACGATGCGCGTCAAGAGTAGGATAAGTCTGTACGATTAAGCGTGTAATTTCAGGAATACTCTGCTCAAATTTCGTACCGAGTGCTTTCACAAGTGCTGCAGGAATAGATACATCTTCACCATTACCAGATTCTAAAAGCTGGGCTACTCCAATTGACAAATTACGTAGACCCCAAAGACGAGCTATTATTTTAGACGCTTGCTGTAACCCTCCTAAATTGTTTTGGCGTTTTAACTCTTGAATAAGTTCATCGATTAATGGGAACGTACTCAATATTCGCTCTGGACCACTGCGCTCAAAGGCAAGCTCTGCTAATCCTTGAGCCCAGCCATTACCGATCTCTCCAACAACCATATTGTCAGGTACAAAAACATTGTCAAAGAACACTTCGTTGTAATGATGCTCACCAGTTAAAAATTTGATCGGAACAACCGTTACACCTTCCGCATGTAAATCAACAATCAATTGACTGAGCCCTGCATGTTTACTTTTCCCATCAAAAGGACTTGTACGTACTAAAGTCACCATATAGTGGCAAAGATGTGCGTTACTCGTCCATATTTTTTGACCGTTGACAATCCATCCACCCTCTACTTTTTCAGCACGTGTGCTTACCGAAGCGAGATCAGAGCCACTATTTGGTTCACTTAAACCTATGCCGAAGTAGCATTCACCTTTCACGATTTTTGGTAAGAAATATTCACGCTGCTCTTCTGTTCCATACCGTAAAAGAAGTGGTCCTGTTTGGCGATCAGCAAACCAATGTGCAGCAACCGGAGCACCAACAGCTAAAAATTCTTCCGTTAAAATGTATCGATCAATAGTACTCCTCTCTTGACCGCCATATTTTTTAGGCCAAGTTAAGCCAATCCAACCTTTTTGACCAATTATTTTAGAGAATTCAGGATCATCTCCACTTAGCCAAGAGTCACATTTAGGCGTGAAAGTTCCTTTTGCTAATTCATCCTGTAGAAACGTTCGAACATCTAAGCGAAATTGCTCTTGCTCTTGTGTAAATTGCACAGTTGGTACATGAAACATTTAATCACTCCTTAAATTTTACCGTAATGTGGTAACTATTATTGTATATGTGTATTTTATGACCAGTTATAACTGTAGTCAATTACTTTTTTGGAATTATTAGAAAATTCATGTGAGTGGAGGGAAAAGGGTTTAAGATTTATTACCAAAAAACGTATGGCGGATTTTCGTTCTGACTGGGGTGTTGTCTTTATACTTTCCTTAGCTTTTGATGATAGCAATGTATATAAATAAAATTTGATTAAAAAATGGAAAATAGCAGAATAAACATGTTACTATGTAGAAAATTCTGTAATGGAGGTATGGGCATGCAAATAGCTATCAAAACTTCCCAAAAAATAATGCAAGTTTTATCACCACAATTAGTGCAGCATTTAGAAATACTACAATATTCAACAAATGAGCTAGAACAGTATATTTATGATAAGGCTAATGAAAATCCACTGTTAGTTGTCACGGATGCGACGGTTAAGACGCAATATGAGGAAATTATGCAATTAGCAAGTTATTCCGATAAGAGTAATTCTGCGCAATATTATGCACCGCAACATCATTCGTTTAATTCCATTGAGATGAAGTTTGCAGTAAAAGAAAACTATGAGCATTTTTTATTGGAACAAGTACCTATGCATAAAAATCTTTCTTCTGTAGATTTAAAAATCTTAACGTTTTTAATTCAATCGTTAGATGAACGTCTATTTTTAGATGTTGATGTAGAAATTGTCGCTGATAGATGTAATACAAATGTTTTGCATGTAGAGGCACTATTGGACTTACTTCAAACTTTTGAGCCAGTAGGAGTAGGGGCGCGTAATTACAAGGAATTTTTACTCATTCAGGTAGACAGTGATGCGCTTGCACCGAAATTGGCCTCTCGGTTTATCGAAGCGGATTTAGAGCTAGTGGCAGCACAAGCTATTAAACAATTAAGTAAAAAGTATAAGACGTCTCTACATGACGTGAAGAAAACGGTCAACTATATAAAAAATTTAAAACCAGTGATGACCGGAGATAAATTCGAAGCGATTCCATATGTCATTCCAGAAGTCGAAGTAGAAAGATTAGGAGAGGAATGGCTGATTAAATTAAATCGTGGATATTTACCAAGTGTCACTATCGATAAACATTATGTTGAAATGCTAAAGAATGATCCGAACTGTAAAACATATTTTAACGACACAATGAAAGATGCTCTTTTATTAATACAAGGAATCGAACAACGTGATAAAACATTGTACGAATTAGCTAGATTGCTAGTGGAATTACAAGAAGATTTTTTCCATAAAGGCATTGAAGCATTAAAACCTATGCGGTTAAAAGATGTAGCGGACATTTTAAGTCTACATGTATCAACGATAAGTCGAGCTGTACGTGGAAAATATATAAAAACCTCCCATGGCGTATTTACTTTACAATCGTTATTTACAAAAGGAGTAATGAATATTTCTGGAAAAATGGATTCGATTATGTATATTAAAAAACGACTCAAACAGTTAATTGAGAAAGAGGATAAACAAAAGCCTTTAACTGATCAGCAGCTTACAAATACGTTAAGTGCTGAAGGTATCCAAATATCTAGACGGACAGTAGCAAAGTACAGGGAAGAGATGAATATTACGAGTTCATTTAATCGTATATATGGATAAAAGTTGATGTAAATAAACTGTTAATGATGTATTTTTGCATCATAATTTGAAAAATGCATATAAAAAGATTCGTAGATTTTTTAAAGGCTCCTCACCATAACGTGAAGTTGATTTCCGTTCCGGCTGGGCGCTTTGTTGCTGTCGCCACGCTTTCGCACAGAGCAAAGCTTCCTGGGGGCGTCCGATGAGCCGCTTGGGCCAACAGATGTTTTTTGCGCGAAAGCGTAGTGTTAACGTAGCGGCAGCAGCACCGATGTTGGTCACGAAGGCGTTATCACAGGACGTGATGGTTTTAGCCTTCGTTCCTCTATATCGCTGATCCCCAAGGAGTCGCCCAGCCTCCACTCCAATCAACTAAAATTACTCCGTTTTATAAAATGTCATCGACAATTTTTGGTGATAAGACAGTTTTTAAATAACAACATAGATGGACAGATTGATAATTTTTTGAAATTTTTAATAATTAAGTAGGTTTGGCATCAGAATTGCTCATTAAACGGTAGACATTGATGTAGAGGAAAGGGGCTAGTAAATGTCTACATAAAACACAAAAGGGGTGGTTTAATGGGGGCTTTGCAAAAATCACTGAAAACACGGCATATTACAATGATTTCCATTGGAGGGGTTATTGGTACAGGGCTTTTTGTTGGGACAGGGAAAAATATATTAAGTACCGGTCCGGCAGCGGTGGTTTCATATGCGATTGCATGCTTACTCATTGTTCTGATCATGCAAATGGTTGGGGAAATGGCAGCTGGAGAAATAGTATTAGGGAAGAAATCCGGAGGTTCGGCAGAGCTAGGTTCATTTGCTTCTTATGCAGGGAAGTATATTGGCCCATGGGCAGGGTTTACAGTCGGCTGGCTTTATTGGGCAAGCTGGGTATTTATTGTAGGATTAGAAGCAGCACTCATAGGGGGAATGCTGCATAATTGGTTTCCGCTAATACCGACATGGCTCGGAAGCGTAGGTATAACGTTATTAATGACAATAGTTAATATTTATTCAGTAAAATCATTCGGTGAATTTGAGTATTGGCTGTCCTTTGTTAAAGTTACTGCAATTATTGTATTTTTAGTTGTTGGTATAACTATGATTTTAGGGATATGGCCAAATTCTGAACCGAAGGGATTAGGTATTTTAACGGAATTTGGTGGATTTGCACCAAATGGAATTGTCCCGATTTTTACGGCCATTGTCTTTGTTATTTTCTCGATATGTGGTGCTGAGGTTGCAGCCATCGCGGCAGCAGAGTCAGAGAATCCAGCGAAAAATATTGTCCGCGCCATTCGCAATGTTGTCTTTCGATTAGGTTTATTTTTTGTAGGCTCAGTAGCTATTATGGTTTTACTTATACCTTGGAATGATACAAAAATGTTGGCAGCACCCTATGCAAATATTTTAACAATGGCGGGGCTTCCAATTGCTGCTCAACTAATTCAAATCGTCATTTTTATTTCATTAATCTCTGTGTTAAATTCCGCTCTTTATACAAGCTCACGGATGTTACTTGAAATGTCGCGTCAAGGCGATGCACCAAAAATATTCTCGCAAATTAAAAATAATCGAGGTGTGCCTGTTCCGGCTGTTATTGGTAGTACGGTGGTTGCGTATATTTGTGCGATGTTATACTTCATTTCACCTGAAGTTATTTTCTACTTTTTAGGAAATTGCGTTGGAGGATTAATGATTGCAGTTTATATTTTCATTGCCATTTCACAAATTCGTTTCCGACGTCATTATGACAAAGTTTCAGATGAGACTTTATCGATTAGAATGTGGCTATTCCCATATTTATCGTATGTCACAATTGGTATTTTAACAGTCGTTTATTTCTGCCAGGCCCTCATCGAATCTTTACGTTCACAATTCTATTTAAGTACATTAGTATTAATTGGTTCAGTTGTGTTGTTCATGATTATGCGAAAACTGTCGACAAGACCAGCGGAGCAAATAGAGGAAAAGCTAGCCTCAGAGTAGAATACTATAAAATACAAAAAATTCGCGATATTTCTGCGAGATATCAAGCCATGAAAGAACTTAAAGGATACTTTAAGACCTTTTAGGCTTCCAGATGCCCCGTAGAAAGAGCGAATTTTTTTGTATGAAAAAGTTCTTTAAAGTTCAAGAGGGAGTGATCTAGATGTCGATGACTCAACTACATAAAGATGAGCATTTTTTTATTGTAAAAAATGATGAGGTAATGATTAAAAGTGATATCCAAATAGAGCTTCTTGAAAAAATAATTAAAAATTATCGTAAAGGAATAGAAACCTTTGAGGTAGAAGGCTATTTTATTCATGTATTAGAGACCTCGCAAGGTAGCTTATTTCATGTCAAACCATTCATGCAATATAGCTATATAGACTTTATGAATCCATTGTCAATAAAAGTATTAAACTCCATATCTGATGGTGTTACAGTATGTGATAGCGATGGCAAAATTTTATTTCAAAATGATATTGATATTGAAATTGTTGGCATTGATTTAATGGGGAAATATGCAAAAGACGCAATCGCTGAAGGATTAATGAGTGATTCCATTTCGATGAAAGTAATTGAATCAAAAGAAAAAGTAACTATTTTGCAGACGTTCATTAATGGCAAATGTTTTTTAGTTTCAGGTAAGCCAATATTTGATGAATACGGTGAATTACAATATGTAGTTGCTATTACTCGTGATATGACACAATTAAAACTGTTAGAGAAAGAAGTAAAAAAATTAGAAGTTCAAAATGAGAATTTTAAAAATAAGCTACATGCCTTACATAATAAAGAAAACACAAAAAGTAGTTTAATAGCTGTATCTTCAGCAATGATGCAGGTTGTAGAGCGTGTTATGAGAGTTGCAGTGGTCGACTCAACTGTATTAATTGGTGGGGAATCGGGCGTAGGTAAAGAGGAAATTACTAAGCTTATTCATGCAAATAGCCGACGTCACGATAAACAAATTTTAACGATTAACTGTAGTGCAATCCCTGAGAATTTATTAGAATCTGAACTATTCGGTTATGAGGCAGGAGCATTTACGGGTGCATCAAGAGGTGGTAAGGCAGGGCTATTTGAGATTGCGTCAGGTGGTACAGTGTTTTTAGATGAGATTGGAGAGATGCCCTTACTACTACAGGCGAAATTATTACGTGTGCTTCAAGAATCAGAGGTTCAGCGTCTAGGTAGTGGAAAGCCTATACCTATCGACGTACGCATAATCGCTGCGACAAATCGAAATTTAGCGGAGATGGTGAGACAAGGTAATTTTCGTGAGGATTTATATTATCGTTTAAATATTATTCCGATTGAAATTCCTCCTTTAAGACATCGTCGCCAAGATATTATCCCACTAGTCAACCACTTTTTAGCTGTTGTTGAAGAAAAATATAGTATCCATCGGACAATCGAGTCATCTGCAATGAAAATATTAGAGTTTTATGATTGGCCAGGAAATGTACGTCAACTTAAAAATATGGTGGAACGTATTTGCTTACTAGCAACACAGCCAGAAATAACATCATATATTGTCCAACAAGAGTTAGACAGTAACCCGATTATTACACGTGATCTAGAAAATCCTGTAGAAATACAAAGCATCCAGGAACAAGTTGTAACTTCGAAATTTAGTGGTACTTTAAAGGAGCAAGTAGCTTCATTCGAAAAACAAATTATTAAAGAAGCTTTATCTAAATATCCAAGTATTAGGCAGGCTGCTAAATCACTAGGTTGTGATCAGTCAACATTAGTACGGAAAATACAAAAGTTCCAATTAACGAAACAAATTTCATATGAGGACTAATGATGTATTTTTGCATCAAAATTTCATTCATGCACAATAAGTTGTAATATCGCATCATTCACTAATAAGTACAAAGTAAATGATGAAATACATCATAAATACTGTTAATTGATTTAGAAGAAAAGGAGCATTTTCAAAAATGAAAGCGTTCCTTTTTCATTTTGTTGCAGTTGTTGTGAAGCGTTTTGATTTTTTCACTCATTATCAAAAGAAAGGAATGTTTTGTTAAAACGTATGTCAATAATATAAGTTGATTGGAGTGGAGGCTGGGCGACTCCTTGGGGATTAGCGTCACAGATGAGACCCTGCAGCGCAGCGAAGCGGCTCATCGGACGCCCCCAGGAAAGCGCCCAGCCGGAACGGAAATCAACCTCACGCTATTGAAGTAAGGCAATATTTTTTCGTTAAAATAATTTTTTTCATCAGTTGGCATGAGAATTGCTACTAAAAAAATGTATGAAATTATAAACGAAAAGAGGTTGGCAATTATGACAATTCAACTAAAAGAAGAGCTAAAAACGTTAGATCAAAAACATTTTCTACACCCAACAACGTCGATTGAACAACAGCAAACACAAGGTCCGGCAGCCATTTTTACAGAGGGCAATGGCATTTATTTAAAAGATATAGAAGGAAATATCTACATTGACGGGATGTCTTCTTTATGGAATGTAAATATTGGGCATGGTCGTAAAGAAATTGCCGAAGTGGCAAAGGAGCAAATATCTACATTAGCATTTAGTTCCTGCTTCGCATCGTTTAGCAATGAACCAGCTATTCGTTTAGCGACGAAAATTGCTTCTTTAACTCCTGGAGACTTAAACACTGTGTTTTTCACTTCTGGCGGCTCAGAGTCGAACGATACAGCGATTAAATTAGCACGTCATTACTGGTTACTAAAAGGACAGCCAGAGCGCCAAAAAATTATTTCACGTACCCATTCATACCATGGTGTAGCTATGGGTGCTACAAGTGCGACAGGCTTACAGGCATTCCGTGACTTTACGAATTCGCACGCACCTGATTTCCACTATGTATACAGCGAATCCGTACGTAATTTACGTGAAACTATTGAAGCGTTAGGCCCTGAGACTGTAGCCGCATTTATTTCTGAGCCTGTGCAAGGTGCAGGTGGGGTTAATATTCCACAAAAAGATTACTTTAAAGAAGTACGAAAAATTTGTGATGAGTACGGTATTTTATTTATTGCAGATGAAGTCATTACCGGGTTTGGTCGTACAGGTAAATTTTTCGGTATGGAACATTACGGGGTAGTGCCAGATATGATGTCATTCGCTAAAGGAGTATCGAGTGGTTATGTGCAACTTGGTGGTGTGGCGATATCCGAAAAGCTGCATCAAGATCTTTGCGAGCTTTCTAAAGGAACATTAATGCACGGATATACTTACAGCGGTCATGCACTCGCTTGTCAAGTTGGGTTGAAAAATATAGAAATCCTCGAGCGTGAAAATCTAGTTGAAAATGCTGCAAAGATGGGCGATGTCATGTTAGAAGGATTCCGAGCACTGCAAGAAAAATATAGCTTTATCGGGCGTGTACGTACTCTTGGATTACTTGGAGCTATTGAATTAGTGAAGAGCCGTGAGACGGGTGAATTGTTTGAGTCACCTCTTAGTCCAATTTTTGTACAAGAAACGATGAAACGAGGATTGATTCTACGAACGGTTACGTATGATCAAGATACAGTTGTTTTTTCTCCACCTCTCATTCTATCAAAAGTAGAGCTAGATGAAATGCTACGTATTTTAGACGAGACATTTGAGTATATACGCAAAACAATTGTTGAAAAAGAGTAATGTTAACGAAGCGATCATTATTTGAAGGAGGAGTTTTATGACAACTATCGTTAGAGAAATACGAGAACAATTTAATCCTGCAAAGCCATCTCAATGTATTGGTCAAGTTGAGCTTTTAACAATAGATGAAACGAAAGACGTTATCGCTGCAGCTCAGGAAGCATTTGAAGGTTGGAAAAATACGTCTTCTGTTGCGCGCGGAGAAATTTTACGCGTGACAGCAGACTTGCTCGAGAAAAATATTGATAGAGTAGCTGAAATAGCTTCGAATGAAATGGGTAAAACGAAAAATGAAATGCTTGGAGAAGTTAAACGTGGCGCTTCCATTTTACGTTATTTTTCACAAGAAGGGATGCGAGCAACAGGTGAAGTGTTACCTTCTGCCAATGTAGCGAAACTATTGTATACAATGCGAGTACCACTTGGTGTCGTTGCTGCCATAACTCCTTGGAATTTTCCTGTCGCTATTCCGCTATGGAAAATTGCGCCTGCATTAGTGTACGGCAATACAGTTGTTTGGAAGCCATCTATTGAAAACGCTTTAACTGGTAAATTAATTGGCGAATTATTTCAACAAGCAGGCTTACCAAAAAACGTGTTAAATGTCGTACAAGGTCGCGGTTCAAAGGTGGGGCAAGTATTATTGGAGGCACCTGAAGTAAAGGCGATTACATTTACAGGTTCAAATAGTGTCGGGCAAAGTATTTTAGATACTGCTGGATCAACAAATAAAAAAATTCAGCTCGAACTAGGAGGAAAAAATGCAGCGATTATTTTAGCTGATGCCAATATCAATCAAGCTGCTAAATTAACGATTGAAGGTGCGATGAAGCAGACTGGACAGCGTTGTACAGCAACTAGTCGAGTTTACATCGAGGAAGCGGTTTATGAAAAGGTAGTAGAGCAATTAATTGAGGAAGCTAAAAAAATTGAAGTTGGTGTCACGATGGGGCCTGTGTCATCCAAAGGGCAATATGATTCTATATTATCTGCCATCGAAAAAGCAAAAATAGAGGGAGCAGAGCTAGTATTTGGCGGTGGTCCTACAAAAGGTATGTTAGAAGGATACTATATTGACCCAACAATTTTTACGAATGTAACACATGAGATGTCGATTGCCCATGAAGAGATTTTTGGACCAGTTTTAGCGGTCATCAAAGTAAAAGATTATGAAGAAGCGATTCGATTATCGAATGACTCTAATTTTGGATTGAGTGCTTCTATTTATACAAATAACATTCCGAAAGCATTTGATTTTATTAACCGTAGTGAAGTAGGACTTGTACAGGTTAACGATGAAACGGGTGGAGCTGAGCCTCAAGCACCGTTTGGAGGAATGAAAAACTCAAGTACTGGTGCCCGTGAGCAGGGGCAAGCAGCGAAAGAGTTCTTTACAACGTTTAAAACGATTACGATTGGCACAAAAAGTGAGTAAAAAGTTTAACATGAAAGAAATTTAAAATAGAAGATAAAAAAATAAATGTCACATATGCCTCGGTGTAATGGCTCAGATTTTTCTTAAATTGTACGCAATAACTTTAAAAAAATCTGGGGCATTCGCTTGAGGCATTAACTATATACAAAAAAAATTTGGGGTTTTAGATTTAATTAATTAAACGAAAGAAGGTAGAACTATGGCACAAAGTCGTTTAGCAATTGATGTCGGAGGAACGTTTACGGATGTATTTGTTTTTAATGAAGAGACCGGGGAAGTATTCGTTACAAAAACGTCGTCTACACCTTCAAATCCGGAGCAAGGAATTCTAAATGGAGTAGAAAAAGCAGCATTAAATGGTAAGGATATTAAAATTTTTTCCCATGGTACAACAGTTGGAACGAATGCGTTAATTGAGCGCAAGCTGCCAAAAACTGCTCTTATTACGACAAAGGGTTTTAGAGATGTCATTGAAATCCGACGAGGGACGAAAGAAGATATTTGGGACACATACAAAGATACTGCGAGGCCTTATATTCAACGACGTGATCGATTTGAAGTGACAGAACGAATAGATTATGAGGGAAATATTCTTCAAGCCATTGATGAAGAGGAAGTTCGTTTATTAGCAAAAAAATTAAAACGTCGAGGAACAGAGTCCATTGCCGTGAGTTTCATTAATGCCTATGTGAACGGGGAAAATGAGGCGAAAGTCAAAGAAATTTTAAAAGAGGAATTACCGGATGTCTATGTTTGTATTTCCAGCGAGGTGCTTCCGGAAATTTTTGAGCATGAGCGTATGAGTACAACTATTATCAATGCAGTTCTTGGACCAATTATGAGTAATTACATTAGTAAGTTAAGCACTGAAATGCAGAAAAAAGGTTATGACGATGAAATATTAGTTTTACACTCTGGTGGCGGTGTTATGACTTCTAGTACAGTACCACGCTATGCTGCTAGATTAGCAAGTTCAGGGATAGCTGCTGGAGCAATTGCAAGTAAGCATATCGCAAAGTTGTGCGGATTTGAAAATGCAATCGGCTTAGATATGGGTGGTACAAGTACTGATATTTCTCTGATGTATAAGGGAGATATACGAATTACAAAGGACTGGTCGATAGAATATGGCTATCCAATCGGTTTCCCAAGCATTGAAATATTAACAATAGGAGCCGGTGGAGGTAGTCTCGCCTGGAAAGATGAAGGCGGTTCTTTACGAAATGGACCACAAAGTGCAGGGGCAGTGCCTGGTCCAGCTTGCTATGGCCGAGGAGGCACTGAGCCAACCAACTCAGATGCAAATTTAGTGTTAGGACGTCTTGGTGTGGATTTGTTAGATGGGACGATGCAGTTAAACAAAGAGGCAGCTAGAGAGGCTGTGGAGAAAATTGCTAATTCATTCGATCAAACGGTTGAGGAAGCGGCAAGTGCCATTATAGAAGTTGCAAATGCCAATATGAGTGATGCAGTTCGATTAATATCGGTACGGAGAGGCTATGATCCCCGTGATTTCGCGCTTGTAGCTTTTGGTGGTGCAGGACCATTACACGGTGCCTATTTGGCAAAAGATTTAAATATCCCAAAAGTCATTATTCCTACGCATCCAGGTGTAGCAGCGGCAATGGGGTGCCTACTTGTAGATGTACGCCACGATATTTCTAAAACGTATGTGAAAAAACTAGATGAAGTAAATGCAGAGGAACTAACAAATCAATTTAGTGAATTGCGAGAAGAGGCAAGAGAATTATTAGAAGAGGAAGGAATTGCAGAAAATACATCAACATTAACAAATTATATTGACCTTCGTTATAAGGGACAATGGCGATCTCTAGCTGTTCCGGTATCCGATCAAATAACTTCCTTAGACGCTATTTTGGAAGCATTCCATCAAGAACATGAACGAGAATTTGCATTTTCTGATAAAGATCAAACCGTAGAAATATTTGGCCTACGTGTAACGGCTATAGGCACAGTACCAAAGCCTAATTTCCCGCAATATGTCTCTGAAGGGTCACTGGAAGATGCTTTTAAAGAAATACGTTCTGTTTATTTTGAGGGTCAATATATAAAAACAAACGTATATAACCGCGATAAAATACCTGTTAACACACAATTTGCTGGCCCGGCCATTATCGATCAGCTGGATACGACGACTGTTATTCCACCAGGATTTACTGCGGAAGTAGATGCCTATAAAAATATTATTATTACGGTGAACTAATACACGATAAGGAGGAAATGGCTTTGAGTACAACGAAATTGGAGACAAATCAAAAGGTCCAAAATCTAGACCCAGTAACATTTGAAGTGTTAAAAAACGGCTTTGTGAATTTAGTCGATCAAATGGCTGAACAAATGCTGCGTACATGCTATTCGTTTGTTATTTATAATCGAGACTTCAGCTGTGCATTATGCGATGCACAGGGGAATACCGTTATGCAAGGTACGCAAGATATTTCTGTACATGTAGGGACATTGCATTTAACTGCAAAAGCTGTCTTAGAGGATTTCGCTGATGACATTCACCCAGGTGATGTATTTTTAGTAAATGATCCTTATCGTGGGGGAACACATTTCAGTGATGTACGTGTAATTTTACCAGTATTCCATGATGATAAACTAATTGCACTTATGCAAACAAATGGTCACTGGGCAGATGTTGGTGGCTCTAACCCAGGTTCCTTTGATATTACAGCTAAAGAACATTACGGGGAAGGTTTACGTATCCCACCTGTCCGCATTTATAGTAAAGGTCAATATTTAACTGATGTTGTGAAGATTATTGTCATGAATATGCGTATCCCGGAAGAACGTATTGGAGATTTACGGTCTCAAGTAGAAGCTGCGAAAGTAGGAGAGAAACAACTAAAAGAAATGATAGAAAAGTACGGCATTCAAACGGTGCTAGTAGCTTTTGAGGAAGTCCAAAATTATGTAGAACGATTAATGCGAGCGAAAATTAAAGCTTTACCAAAAGGACAATGGGAAACGGTGGACTATATCGATATGGATCCACAATTAGGAGATGGACTTATCCCAATTCGTGTGAAAATGACCATTACGGAGGATGAAATAGCTTATGATTTAAGCGATTCACATCCTTATATTAGCTGTTTTTTAAATGCAGGCTTTGGCTCAGCGCTTTCTGGTACTTATGCAGGAACCAAAACATTTTTCCCAGATATTCCGCTGAACTCAGGATTTTATCGTGTTGTGAAAATATTTCTTCCTGAAAACTCTGTCGTCAACGCACCTAGCCCAGTAGCTGTCTCTGGCTATTGTTCAGGCGCATTTGAAAAAATTATGAATGCCTGCTTTGAATTATGGTCAAATATTATGCCGGAACGCGCTATCGCATGTTCATTTAATTTAGAGTATTTATTAATAGGTGGGTATGATCAACGGAGAGATAGTAGTGAATATTTTATGTGGTATGACTGGATGGCAGGTGGTCATGGCGGACGTATTGACCGTGATGGTGCGAATACTACCTCGCCGGTGTTCGGGGTAGGGTTGAGTGTTCAACCATGCGAAGGGCAAGAGCGTTTGTCACCAGTTGTTACAACGAAACATGAAATCATTATAGATTCAGCTGGTCCAGGTAAATATCGTGGTGGTTGTGGTGTAGAAAAGGGAGGCGTTTTAACGGATGTCAACCAAACAGTGATGTCCTATTGCTGTGATCGTTCTCGCTCCATTACATGGGGGATTATGGGCGGCTTACCTTCCATCGCACAGGGGGCTATTTTAAACCCAAACAAAGAGGATGAACAATTTTTAGGTACGATCTTCTCCAATGTCGAATTGAAGAAAGGGGATTCCTTTACACGGCCTTCAGCAGGAGGAGGTGGTTTAGGTGACCCATTAGCTCGAGATGTAAACGCTGTTTTAGAGGACGTAATTGATGAATATGTTTCGATTGAGCGTGCAAAGCTTGATTATGGCGTAGTTATCAATGAAATTGACCGCGATATGGATGCCTTCGAAATTGATGTGGCTGCAACATTAAAAGAACGCGATTATATTCGCAAAAATCGCCATAGTTGGCTGGAAACAGATCCAATAGAAGTTGAGCAGATGTATAACAACGGTGAAATTAATCAAATGGATGTTGTTCGTAAATATGGTGTCATTATGGATTATGAAACAAATAAAGCATTGCCAATCTCCACAGAGCAATACCGAGAAGCAATGAAGAAACGTTCTTTGGCATATTGGGGATAGACATAACTTTCTAGCGTATTGGATCAAGTATCAACTAACTTTAATCATAAATAAGAGAGTAGTTCACACTACTCTCTCCGCGAAATAAGGGTATATAAATTTTTAATGTCAAGTAATGCATATACTATGAAAAATATTACTACATAACTTAAAAAGTCTAAAGGTAAAGAGTTGTTGTTTAATATTCCGATATTACTTAGAATTTTTTGAATTACCAATGTAAGAAACATAGCTAATCCAATCGCTATAAGCTTACGGAGCAATAGTATCACATCCATTCTAGTTATGGATTTTTTTCTATATGCATGACAAACTTTTGGTACCCCAAACTAATAATTTATTAGCTAACTAAGTAAGAACAAAGTCCGAAATAAAGTGGTGGTATATTTTTTATTAATTAGGCAAATATAAACCAGAATTTTACCAATGACTTATATTCATTCTATCGTGGTATTGTAACTTCATGACCACAATATGACCACAAGATTTTTGACGGTTAGCACTGTATTTTTTCGGTTTTATGAATAGAGAGTCAGTTGACCATTCGATTATTTATTTTTATAACAATCCTATTTTTTTAATTTTTTCAACAGCTTCTTTTCTTGATTGTACTTGTAGTTTTTTGAAAATCTTTGTTAAACGATATTCGACTGTACGTAAACTGACAACTAAATTTTCTGCTATTTCTTTATTTGTTTTTCCAATGGCCACTAATTTAAGCACTGCTAGTTCATTTTTTAGAAGGTCATATTGAATGTATTGATTCATTATTTCCATGTTGTTCTTTTGGCTTTCTACTAGTTTTATTTGTCGTAATAATTTCACTGGAATCATGGCATTTCCATCTAAAGAGGAGCGTATTGCCATAATAAGATTTTCCTTAGAGGCTGTTTTGCTAACAAAGCTAGCAACATTTGATTCTATTAAAATATTGAAAAAAGGTTCAATGTCGTAGCCTGTGTAGATAATTTTAATTGCTTCAGCATTTAATTGTTCCACTTTTTTTACTAATCCTTGATCATTTAAAAAGGGCATGTTTACATCAAATAATAATATTTCAAATGTTTGTTGGGAGAGGGCATTCAAAGTTTCCTCACCAGTTCTTACAACTGTGACAAGGAAATCTACCTCTTGTTCTAATAATAATTTTATACCTTCTCCAACCGCTTCATGATTGTCCACTACTAAAATATTTATCAACTTATTACCCTCCCTTAATTCAAATGGACTATTTTTTATAAAATGTTATTTATAATGCATTATATCCAATTTTGGCCAAGAAAGGGATACAATCCATACATAGATTTAAAGGGGGAGTGTTTTATATACTGAAAACGGATTATTTCAAGGTAATTAAAAGAGAAGGGTGTACAAATTGTAGATAATTGAGAGGGTTATTATGTAATGTAGAAAGATTAAAGTGACTTAGATTTTACAACAGCAGTTTTTTTGCTTCTATAGCTCCGTTTATCTAGTTTTTAAGAAAAAGGAATTTGTCTCACTAACTATTGAGACAAATTCCTTTGATGGTTTTTTTATTTCGTAAAACGACTTAGCTTAAAGAGAGATAAATCCTGTTTACTCTTCCCATTAAGAGTTAAATCAGCTAATACCTCACCAACTGCACTACTAAATTTAAAACCATGTCCTGAGAAGCCCGCTGCAATGATTATATTTTGATGCTCAGGTAAAAAATCAATAATGAAATCTTCATCTGGAGTCATCGAATATTTGCATGTTTTTCCGAATTTCAATGCACCGTGCTGAGGCATAAAACGATTGATGAAATTTTGTAAATCTATTGCATCCTGTTCGTCAAATGGGCGTAGCGATTCGTTTGGATTGATAGTCTCGCCGCCATCATGTCTGCCAAGCTTCAGACCTGCTCCATCAATACTTGGAAAACCATAGTATGCGGAATCAGCAAATTCAAAACAATAGGCCGGGAAAAAATCTTCACGATAAAGCTGCTCATCAGCCTCAAACCATGCAAATGTTTTTCGCGTCGGTGTTACAGGGATGGCGATGTCCATTGTTTGTAGTAACTCAGTTGCCCAAGCACCAGCTGTCACAATTAAATGTTTAGCTTCGAAAATATTATTTGCTGTTTGGACACGGACAGTTTCTCCAGCTTTGATGTTCTGCACTTTTTCATTTGTATGTAAGGTTGCCCCTGCTTCAAGAGCTAATTTTTTATAAGCGCGAATGCAGGCTTCTACACGAAGGACACCAGCAGTAGGCTCAAAGCAAGCAACAAAGTTTTCAGGTAAGGATAATCCAGGCCATTTCTCCATTGCCTCAGCTGCAGTATACTGCTCTATTGCTAAATCATAGAGCTTTCCACTAGTTTTTACATTTTGTATAAAAGTATGGGTCTCTTCACCGACATTTATTACCCCTGTTTGTAAGAATAAAGCTTCATCCGTTAACGTTTCAAGCTCTCTCCATAATTCACCTGCTCTTTTGACAAAAGGTACATAGCTAGCACCTTCACCATACGCAAAGCGAATAATTCGTGTTTCCCCATGATGACTACCTTCTTCGTGAGGAGGATTAAAGGCATCAATCATCAAGACATTTTTTCCTGCTTTTGCTAAATGATAGCCCGCTGCCATCCCCATCGATCCTGCACCAATTACAATCACATCGTAAATCATTTTAATCCCTACTTTTTTACTCTAGTATAACAAAATAAAAGAAGCTTGGACAGAAATTTCAGAAAATATTTAAACTTCTTTCAACGGGTCTCTAAGCACCGTTGAAAGAAGTTTAAGTCTCCGGCGGATGTCACGGAATAGGAAAGGAGTTCACATAGGATGTTAGCCTAAGTTCATCGCATCCATGCGATAACGGCTAACTGACCTGCATCACGCAGGCCTAAGCACAAAGCCAATTCCGGACGCAATTTTGCCCAGGCATAATTGATATAAGAAAATGCACAATTTCCTAATAGAGTAGGAGTATTGTGCATTTTAGTTAAAAAGCTATTTCACACTTGGTAATACTTTGTTTAACAATATGGCTACTATAGCAGCTGTTGCTATTGGAGAGCCGAATAAGTATTGAATTGTTGTTGGTAATGAGTATAAGAAATCTTTAGGAAGTAATGTTAAGGCTAATGTTAAAATCACCGGTACTGAGATTACATACATTTCTTTTTCACCGATGCGTTCATTTTTCATTACTTGTAAACCACTGATGGCAATAATGCCACAAACGATAACGAATACACCACCGATAACTGCTGAAGGAATAGCAGAAATAAGAGCAGCTAGTTTACCAGAGAAGCCGAATAAAATAAACCAAAAACCGGCAGCAATAAAAACACGGCGGCTTGCGATACCTGTAATCGATATCACACCTGCATTTGTTGAATAGCCAGTGACAGGAGTTGAGCCTAGTAATGATGCGATGAAACAACCAATTCCTTCGCCAATCACACCGCGATTAATTTGTTTATCAGTTAATGGTTTATCGATGACGTTACTCACTGCAAACCACGTACCTGTAGTTTCTGCCATTAAGACGATATAAATAATAACCATTGTAATGATGGCTGAAAAATTGAATGTAAAGCCGAAATCTGCAAATGGAATATGAGGCATACTAAACCATTTTGCTTGAGATACTGCTGATAAATCTAAGACACCCATAATATCCGCGGCAATACTACCTGCGATTAAAGCAATGATTACTGAAGTGATACGAAATACGCGACCTTTTTTATGAAAGACTGCACCTAGCATAACGCAAACGATAAGAACGGTAGCTGAAATTAGAGCTAAATAGATGTTTTGGTTAATAGATGCACCTGCCGCATTAAAAATGTTATTACTTAAACCTACAGGCATTAATGAAAGGCCGACCACAAAGATAATTGTCCCTCCGACAATTGGTGGAATGAATGTTTTCACGATTTTATTGAATATACCTGTAAAACCTAAAATAATAACTAAGATGGCGCCGACTAAACTTGCACCTAGCACAGTGCTCCAACCAAGATCTCCACTACCACTTGCTGTATAAATACCTACAATGGCACCGATTGGAACGTATGAAGGACCTTGTGCTATCGGTAACTTCATGCAAAAGTGAGTTTGAATAATCGTTGCAATCCCGGCCGCAATGAAGGTCGATTGAATCAATGCGCTTGATTGGCCTGATTGTAGACCGATTAACATGGCAATTAAGAAAGGTACTACGTAGACATCCATCGCCATGACGTGCTGTAAACCAAGTAGGGTGGATTGACCGAGTGATACCTTTTCATCTGGTAAAACTGTTAACTGCTGAGTTTTTATTTTATCGTTAGCTAATTTGTTATGTTGCGTTTCCACTAAGATGTACACCTCAAAATTGTAAATTTAGAATTTTTATTTATGCTCTAGCGTGAACCATATTTCCTTGTACCCAAATTTCACGGATATTTTCAGGGCGCACAAGATACATAATTTTTTGGAAGATATCCTGTAAATCTTCCTTGCTATCAAAAATAGGAAGTTTTGCAGAAGGTATGTTAGTATCGATGATTTGTACATCCCACGTGTAGTTTTCTTGTAATCGACCAATTGGTAGGCTTAAGCTTTCTCCGCCACCTGCTGTTGCTAAATAAAATGCTTCATTAATCGTAATACGTGAATTTGGGACACCTCGTTTTTCAGCAGGAAGAGATGTATCGACACCGTCTTCTAGCATTCTAGATGACATGACTGCTTGTCTAGCATTATCAAATAGACTAGGTGAGAAACCGCCAGAGATATCTGACCCTAATCCGATATCTACGCCTTTTGCATGGAAGCGGGCAATTGGAATGACGCTATTTGCAAAATAAGCATTAGAAATTGGACAATGACCAATGGCTGTGCCTGTTTCAGCAAATAGCTGGGCATCATCATCATTTAAGAAATTGCAATGTGCCATTACAGATTTATCACCTAATAGACCAAAATCATGTAAGGCAAAGGCATCATTTTTCTTAAATCGTTCCTGTACGTAGCCATGCTCCCAATCGCTTTCACTACAATGTGACTGGATATGTGTATTGTATTTAGCAGCTAATTCTCCTAAACCTTTTAAAGCATCATCTGTACAGCTTGGAATAAATCGTGGTGTTACAACTGGATAAACACCTTGTTTCGTTGATTTGGCTAATTCCTTCACAGCTAAAATAAATTCTTCTGTATCTTTTAGTGCAGTCTGAGTATTTGCATCTCGATAAAAGTCTGGATTTTGTTCAGGATCATCCATCACAACTTTCCCAACTAGACCTCGTTGCCCTTTTTCAGCACAAATTTTCGCTAATAGCAGGCTTGCTTCTTTATGGACAGTTGCAAAATAGAGCGATGTAGTCGTTCCGTTTGCAAGAAGATTACTTACTAAATCTTCATAGACCTCTTGTGCAAACTCTAAATCGGAGAATTTGGATTCGATAGGGAAGGTGTATGTGTTCAGCCAGTCATAAAGTGGAATATCTAATGCAGTTCCAGCTTGTGCCCATTGCGGTGCATGTACATGCAAATCGACAAAGCCTGGTAGGAAATATTGTCCGTCAGTTAATTGATGGAAATTTTCTTGATGCTGATATGTAGTTAGCAGATTTTGATAATCTGGATGCTCAGGAGCAACTGTTTTCTCAATCATCCCGTCAGCATTAATGAAGAATAAATAATCCTTTAAAATTTGTACTTCAGTAGGAGACTTACTTGAAAAAGCTGTTCCTTTGAAAATTAACGTATATTCAGTCATAAAAACCAACTTAATGTTCGTGTATTGATGAATGTATGGATTATTATAGGTCATAAAAACTGTTTCGTCTACAAAAAAGCGAATATTAATAAAGATGTTGCAGGTTTTTTGAATGGATTTCACTATTTTTTTACAGCTTTTACAAGCATTAAGATGAATCACTGCTAAAAGTTAGGAGGATATTTGTAAAACGTATGTCATGCAGTTGATTGGAGTGGGGGACGGATGACTCCTTGGGAATTAGCGATAGAGGAACGAAGGCTAAAACCATCCCTGTGATCAAGCCTCCGGACCAACATCGTGTTGTTGCCGCTGCCGCTTCGCTTTCGCGCAGATAAAACCCTTTTGCCGCTGCCGCTACGCTTTCGCACAGAAAAAACAGGTTGTTGCTGTCGCTACGTTAGCACTACGCTTTTGCGCAAAAAACATCTGTTGGCCTGGAGCGTTATCGAAGCTGTCACTTTTGAAAAAAGATTGATTAAAATTTGCTAGCAACCCTCAGTTTCTTGATTAAATAAAACCTCGTATTTTGAACAAAGTTTGATCAAAATACGAGGTTTTATCTGTTTGTCTCTATTCATTTTTATAATAAAGATTGATTATTTTAGAACGCTAAAGCTCCCCGTGAGTTTAAGTAGACTTTTTCACAAATGATTAGTTCAATATGTAAATAAAAAAACCCAGTTTTCTCAAAATTAATGAAAACTGGGTTTTTAAATTAAAATTTTATTAAATTTCCTCTTGCTTAATCTGTTTAATTAACTCCTCAAGCCAATAAATCTTGTGTTCTACTTTAGTTGAAAAATAACCTACCATAAACTTTACAAATTTCTCGTTATTTTCGTCTATCATAATCTGACTGTCAAATTGTGAAACTTCATTCCAACGATTCGTAGTAGTTTTTAATTTTTTTTCTAATATTTCTGCTACCTTATTACGATCAACATATTTGATGTTTGCTAAAGCTATTACCATTTCAGTAATATCATCGGCATTTTCAAACAATTTATAGATTAATTTAGGCAGTTCTTCACGCCCTTTATCCGTAATCGCAAATACTTGTTTATCAGGTCGATGTTCTTCTTTAATGATTTCAATTGCCTCTATTAGACCTTTTTTTGCTAATGACTCAAAATGGTAGTAAAGTTTGCTTTCTGTTAAACCACTTAGTTCATCCAATGGAATTGGCTCTGAAAGCTGTTTCTTCAATTTATATGGATAATTATTATTCTCCATCAGCTTACTTAATATAAAAATTTGAATAGACATTCTTTCTGCTCCTTAAAGAAGAATTTGTCTTCTTATTATAGCAAAACTAAGATGTAACTTCAGCTACACTTTGTACTTTACCCATTGTTGTTTCTGCTTCCTCAGCTTCTAACGGCACTGGTTTATGGATGAAAGTAACGATAAGAATATTAATTGCCATTGCAATTGCCCCAACCGCAACCATTGACCAGATATATGGACTTGGACTAATGCTTCCAAATAGTTTTGCATAGTATCCCTGTACGGAATAATACATTGGAGAAATATGGCTCATCCACTCATATAGTTTATACATCATTTGACGTGACATTGTAGCACCATTTGCTAATGTTTGAATTAATAGAATCGGTAAGTTTAAAACCATTCCGCCTTCACCAACTAAGAATATTAAAACTGCTGTGAAGTTGAAGCATACCATATAGTTTAGTATTTGTTGTCCTACTATACTGAAGAATAGGCTACCACTTGGCTCATTAATTAAATAGGCTATCCCTGTACCAGCTAGTGAGGATACCACTGCAATCACTAAAGCAGTCAATTGTACATAAGTGAATAAACGTTTTTTACTTGCTTTTTTACGGCTTTCTCTAAAGGCAGATACCAACTGCATCGCCCCAATCATTGCACCAGTATAACCAGCCATTGTTAAGAACATTGGTAGCATATTATTATTCATACCCGCTGGTATTTTGTTGATTGTAATTACGTTTCCTTCATAAGTTGTTTCAATCTTTTTCGCTAATTCAGCAGCTTGATCTTTTGGAACATTAAAATTCATTAACACGCCTTGAGCTGTTTGTTGTGAGAATTGCGTGCTTAACTGATTGTTAATTTCCATAACTACTGATTTCATCGTAGAAGAAACAGTAGTTGCTCCTGCTTCATTAATTGTAAAGTCGATTTTGGATGATGTTTCTCCTTTTTGCATATCCGCAGAGAACGTTTCTGGAATATGTACAACTAACGCTAAATCATTCTTCTCTAAACCTTCTAAGGCTTTTTTATTTGTTATATCTGTTTCAATATTTTTAAACGGTAAATTCTTTTCTAATTGGTTGGCGATCTTTTCCCCATATTCACCTGCATCATCATTGACAATAGCAATTGGCAATTTGTCCACATTTCCTGGAATGGCTGAATATCCAGGTAAAAAGATGCCTAGCATTGCGATAGCATAGAAAATTCCCATAAAAATAGCAGCTATTGCACCTTTTGTTTTTAAGAATTGAGTAAATTTCATATATTTGTATCCTTTCTTCACTAACTATTTGTTTTTGCTTTAAATGAAGTACCTAAATTTAAAATACTTAATTTTAAGTACTTTAATTAAAGTACTTTGTTCAAAGTGCTAATTCAGTTTATGCTATTCTTTTTATAAAGTCAATGAGAATTCATAAACGAAAAAACTCCTTAGAAATTAATCTAAAGAGTTTTTCCCCATTTATTGAGCTAAGCTGCTGCGTTAGTTTAAGTACATTTTTTCACAATTTTTATAATGACATAAATATTTATCCAATAAAAAATCATCTCTCAACTAAGAATTTTCTAGAGGGGAGATGATTTTAATCAATCTTTGACTGCAATTTTGTACAAATGAAAAAACTACACATCAATAATTCGTTATTGTACAAATTTTGTGTAGTTCAAACTTTTGAAAAGAGGCTGTTATGAGATTGAGTCATTGATGATGTTAATAAAAGTATTAAAGGTCGAAGAGGTATTTTGTTCATTTTTTCTTGTGCAAAGATAAATAGGACGCTGGATATCGATGTCTTTTATAAACACTCGTGCCACTTGCTGTCGCTGAATAAAGCTAGAAGCTGCTATGGATGGAGCTAGCATCGTACCATAGCCAGCTGCAATGGCGTGAATGGATTCATTGATGCCGTCCAGTTGTAGCCCTACTCTTGGCGGTGGGATTTTATGAACTTTACATAAAGCGTTTAAATATTCTTTCGTAGAGCTACCATCTTCCCGTGAGACAAATGGCTGCTGCATTAATTCCGCTAATGTCACTTTCTGTTCTGCCAGCGGATGACCATATGGGACGATAAACCAATAATCGAGATTCATGAGAAATTGATAATTAATATCTGGATGATGACCATCCTCTTTTACGATAAAAGCCATATCAGCCTTATAGTGAAGTAATTCTTCAATAACCTGTTGGGAATTAGCAGTTTTTATGTGAATATTAGTTGTCGGATAGGCTTGTTTATACTTTGCGAGCCATTTTGGTAATAAAAAATGCGATGGGACATGGGTAGAAGCAATTTGTAATTCTTCATTACCTGTGTTTTTTAATTGCTCCAGTTTATTTTCAATATCCAATTCTAAATCAAATAATCGCTGGGCCTGTTTAAATAAAAATTCTCCGTTTTGTGTTAAGGTAATTCCTCTACCTTTTGATTCTAAAAGAGTTAAGCCTAGTTCTTTTTCTAAATTTCTCATTTGAATGGTAACGGCAGGTTGGCTAATCATTAGAGCTTGCGCCGCCTTAGAAACACTATTGAGCTCAGCTACTTTTGTGAATAATCTAAGAGCATGTAAATTCATTATGTATCCCACCTCTTATAAAAATTTTTTATCCTTTTATATAAATTATATATTAGATTTATTAATTTTCACTCTGTATCCTTTTAATTACAAAAAGTTTTTAGGGGGTGGGACATGATGAATCGACAGCACATCGGAATTTTATTTGGTGGGGTGCTATTACTTGTAGTGGCTATGGGGATTAGCCGCTTTGCATTCACACCAATTTTGCCGTTTATGCGTCATGATGTCGGGTTTTCGTTTGAAGTTGCAGGATTTTTGGCATCGAGTAATTATATTGGCTATTTCATTGGCGCTTTGTGGGCAGGATTTATCAATCGCCAGAAGAAGAACTTTTTATTGTTAAGTGTTGTTTTGAATGTCCTTTCTGTTGTTCTTATGGGAATCATTGAAATATATAGTGTTTGGCTTGCACTTCGTCTGATTGCGGGCATTACAGGGGGACTTGTTTTTGTATTAACATGTAGTATTATTATGGATTATTTAGCAAAGCATTCACTTACAAAATGGTCAGGCTATTTATTTGGTGGGATCGGATTAGGAATTGCTATTTCAGGTTTATTAGTCCCTGCTATTGAAGCACGTTTTGCTTGGCAAGGTACATGGATAGGCTTAGGAATATTATCTGCTGTTTTTTTAGTGATAACATTTATACTTTGGAGAGGTTTGCATGTACAGGATAGTGTGAAAATCGCTAAATCCTCAGATGCAAAAATGACAAAGGGCTTTATGCCATGGTTGATCGTCGCATATGGCTTTGAGGGGTTAGGCTATATTATCACTGGTACTTTTTTAGTGGATATCATTCATAATATTCCCTCACTGCAAGCATACTCTTCGTATAGCTGGGTCATTGTAGGGGTAGCGGCCATACCATCAGCACCAGTTTGGACAGTGTTATTAGAAAAGTTTTCAGCAATTAAAATTTTGTTTGTGGCATACATATTGCAAGTATTCGGCATCTTGTTACCAGTATTTTCACAAACAGTATGGAGCGTATTATTATCGTCATTTTTATTTGGCTTAACATTTGTAGGAATTGTGACGTTAACGACCTCCTATGCACGACAGCTATTCCCAACACAAAGCGGTTCAGTCGTATCATTGTTAACAACGTTTTATGCATTTGGACAAATTATCGGACCAATCATCGCGAGTCAGCTTGTGGCGGTATATAGTAGCTACAAGGCAGCGCTTGTATTTGCAGGAGTCATTGTATTCTTTGCATTGATTGTCATGGTATGTGGAAGATGGATCACTGTTAAACGACAGGCCACTTTAAATAATGCATTGCCTATCAAAACTCAATCCAGTCCTTAAATTAAAAAAGCCAGAAGTCCGATTAGGGATTTCTGGCTTGTATCTTTACATAAAGATGGCGAGCTTCTATCTACATGATATAAATAATATAAGTCTATATCTTTTTTCGTTAATGAAAAAAGATGAATGTGCACAAGAAACGTAACGTAAGTAACAAGGCGATTAAACTCTGGAATCAATATACGAATTTAATAGAAAATAAGGAGGGGAAACATGTGCGCATCTATCATGTCAGTGAGGAAAGTGATATTACAGTATTCCATCCTCGATTACCGGATCGGCTAGATTTAGATCCAGAAATAGGTCTAGTATGGGCAATCAACGATACATACTTGCCTAATTTTTTAACACCAAGAAATTGTCCACGAGTTTGCTACCATATTGGTGCAGATACAACCGAACTGGATAAACGAGCCTATATAGCATCAGCATCATGTGGACATGTTGTCGTAATTGAAAGCAAGTGGTTTGAGACGATGAAAAATACGAAACTTTACTTATATGAGTTCGACATCCACGAATTCACACTACAGGATCAAAATGCTGGTTATTATACTAGTGAAACACCCCAATATCCTATTGCTAAATTTGAAATAGAAAATTTATTTGAGGAACTATTTAAACGTAATGTTGAATTACGGGTAGTCGATAGGCTGTGGAACATCTATGATGAAATTCAAAAAACAACATTGAATTGGTCGATGTGCAGAATGCGATTTGCGCAACCAAGAAAATAATTAATCAAGCCTCGTAAACGCTACTGTCGTGTTTGCGAGGCTTGTTATATTTAGACAGTAAGTACTAATGGGGTACTCTTAACATCAATCAATTTATTATCTTTATATGTAAATATGTATTCATAGTTGGCTGTTTCATCCAGCATTTTCGGTAAATAATATTTTAAATCTGCTATACCTACATTTTTAGGATGGAAAATCCATGATAGATCTTTCCAATCTAAAATGCCCTCTGCAACTTTAATTGGTGTCACATAATGATAGGATTCTGGCAATTCAGCAATAAAAGCATACATACAGCCAAAGTCGGTCATTCCATCAGTCCATGTTATTTTTCCTTTGTATGTAATATCCTTCAGTACAATGCCCGTTTCTTCCTTAATTTCTCGTAAGGCACCAACCAGTGGAGTTTCATCTTTCTCAATCTTTCCACCTACACCGTTCCAAGCCCCCATCCACTCTGGAAAATCCCTATTTAGCAATAATATTTGGTCACCCTTCTTAAGAAAACAAATTGTAAATTCAACCAAGTCTTGTTCCTCCTTTTTAAACGATGATATGAAAATATAGATAATAAAATAGTAGCACAACCCAGTGAAATAGTTGTCCTACTACTAATAATAAATGGTTTTAAAAAATCAATATTAGATAATAGAGTAGGTCAAGGAAGTAACATAAGCCATGTAAAAACTATTGACAGACTCTTTTAATAAGCTAAAGTTTTACTTATACGATATTGATAATAAACGAGGTGCACATATGATTTTGATAAGTTCTTGCTTAGCAGGATTAAAGGTACGTTATAACGGAACAGATAGTTTAGATGAAAAAATACAAAAACTTGTGTTAGAAAATAAGGCCGTAACTGTATGCCCTGAACTTATGGGAGGTTTTTCGACGCCTCGTGAGCCCGCTGAAATTATTGGTGGAGATGGTGAAGATGTACTTGATGGAAAAGCGAGAGTAGTTGAAAAATCTGGCCGTGATGTCACGGAGCTTTATATAAAGGGCGCATATGCAACATTACAGAAAGCACTCGAACTAGGTGCGACAAAAGTTATTTTAAAAGAGTATAGTCCATCCTGTGGCAGTGCAGTTATTTACAATGGGGATTTTAATGGTACAAAATTAGTTGGCGCAGGCGTAACAACTGCATTGCTAAGAAGAAATAATATTGGGGTCTTTTCTGAAGAAGATTTTTTCTTAGATATCAAATAATTTAACTTCTTTCAGTGGGTGCCAAACATTTTTACCTGCGATACAAAAGACATCCGCTGAAATAGAGGAACTCAGTCTAAGAGCGCCACATCCTGTGGCAATTTTCCTTAATAAAAAAGTTGCTCTTTTTATTGAGCAACTTTTTTAAAAGTTAACTTATTGAAATTCTAGAAAATTTGGTTCCTCAGGATAGTATAGATCCTTACGTAAGCAGACATCCCGATGGGTGAGGGTTTCGCCTTTAAATCGAATCCAAATTTCATCATCTGCCATTACACCATGTGTTTTCCGCACGATACCCCAGCGATTATAGGCTTGCATATCTAGTGAAGCCAATAATTCTTTTGCATTGACCCTAGTAGGGGGGAAGGTTCTCCATTTTAGCCAACGTTCTAGTTCTTCTAAGGTTATATGCCCCTCCATCGTCGGTGAAAATTGCTTGTTAAAATCTTCAATATAGTTAATGACATATGGTGTGCCACCATCAGTCGGTTTTAACTCAACATTTGCAATAATGTCATCCATCCACATTACGTCAAAAGTCATGTAATCAATCAATAGCTTCACTTCTTTCTATGAATAAATGTTTCAAAACTGGATTACGCAACTGTGAAAGTAATACGTTCTTAGCACGTCCAAAATCATACGGTGATTGTTCGATTGACGCTACTAATTTCTCCTTATCAATAAAAGGAGGACCTTCGTAAAGAGCAAGTTGTTTTGTGAAAGATGAATTCAGTGGTTTTGCCTTTACCTTTCGCTTTAAAATCGTTAATGGTTTGCCAGGTGGATAGTCTTTTTCATCAGATAATAGGCTAAGCCCGTTATCGAAAATAGGCGCCAGCTCCCAAGTTTTTTCTTTTGGATCGTATAAAAATAAAATGTTATTTGTATGCCGATCTTCATTTAGAATAAGGGCATCAAAAGCGAATAGTTGTGCAATCTGATCATGTACAACGAGTCCTGTATACTGCTCAACCTGCGCCATTAATTGTTCGAATTTTTCTTTAGTAGAAATTGTTTTGTTATTTGTAATAGGGTCAGTAGAACTGAAATTTGCTTCAAACAAGCGCTCAAGTGTCACTTCCTGTTTTGTACCACGAAAGTCGAGTGAATAGCAGCCTTCAAATTGTTCACCGTCAGTCAACTGAATGTTACATGGCTGATAGACTACATATTTAGAGCAATCAAGAGTTGAGCATTCAAGAATGAGGGAAGCTAATACTTCTGCTCGCCCCTCATAACCTCGTGTATTTTGTTTGACCCACTTATTGCCTATACGCCATTTTGATTGATCGCCTTTACTAGAGGTACTAATAATATGTTCGGCATTGAGAGGAATATGAACTGTTTCCATGTCATCACATCCAGTCTAGTTTGAATTTCTTTTATTATATAGTGTCAACATCATTTAACGCACGAAAAATTGCCCAACCAGTATTGTTGTCGCTTCTTTAAACTTCGGCTTTTTTAGAATAAAAGTGATGGACTATAAGAAAAGGTTGGAGGTTGTATTGAATAAATTAAAAATATTGATTTTGAGCACGAATAAGTACCTCTTTATCCACGAGAATACCTCCTTCATATGATTTTATTTCTTTTAGTGTAAGGGGAAATATTATAAGGTCCTTATTAAATTATTAATAAATTCTTACAACATATTTGTAGATTTGAAAATCATATTTTATCCTGAATTAACAGCCGTAAAAGCAGATTGGTGGAGATCTTATAAACAGTGAGTATAAAATAGCGAAATTTTATATAAAGACAAAAATAAGCTTTGGATATAAAATGATGTCCAAAGCTCTTTCATAAATTATTTTGTCTTTACTTGCTCAATTTTTAATCCGAAAATTTGAGGCGGTTCAATCTTGTTCATTTGCAAATATGTAGAGATTTGTCCACGATGATGGATTTCATGTTCGGGGATTGACATAAGTATTCTCCAAGCACTAACTTCATGACCATGAAGGGTTAAAACCTTTTTTGACAACAAATCGTTGCCAATTTTCAATAGACCCTCTGTTAATTTAACTTGGCTTGACTCTAAATAATTTGAAATGTCCTCAAGAGATGCCCCCTTACTAGTATCATGTCCTGCGTAAGTCCACGTGCTATGTTCAAATATACCAAGAAACATTAAACGGGATGATGCGATATGTCGCAATAAATCACCTAAAGAAAATTTATCTTCAGAGGGCATCCATTCTAAAAGTTCATTAGGTATTGCCTTCGTATATTGTATCGTTCGTTTATGAACACCGTCTAAATATTTTACATATTCCCCTATGTCGTGAATCATTTCTTCACTCTCCAATTTTTTTCTGACTTCCATTACTTATATTCTTAATTTTTTGAAATTATCCTCTTGAGAAATTTACATAATAGGAAAAGTTATTGTAAATGTTGTTCTTACATTTTTAACACCTTGGCTTTTTTAACCATAAGAACTCTCCTTCTTTAAAAAGTTTATTTTCTCTTGCGATTTGATAGGAGGAAAAACAATATGATAACTAATGCTGAGTAGACGAAAATCCAAGCAAATCGCCAATAAAAAATGTTCGGTATTGACGTTATAGAGTCTTCTGAACTCATCGTTTCCAGCGAAAGACGGACAGGGGGAAGCAGCCAAATTAGTCCCTTGATCTGCAGAATTGTCTCTTTTAAAGTAGCGATGACGACAGATACAATTAATATGGCAAGTACACCCCACCAAGTATTTTGCTTGTTTTTAACGAGTTCTCTCGTAAAAATAGCTGAAAGTGCGATAGCTAGTACAGCTAAACTAAAATGAGAGAGAAATCCTAGTAATTGATGTATAAATCTTGGTTTTTCTCCAAAGGCGCCAATTAGAGTGGGGTAGATTACTGATACACAGCTTAAGAATAAACCAATCAATACACAAATTATGAAAATTCCTAAATTATAATGTGTACGGCTTTTAGCATGAAGTGTTGTTATTACTTTTTGTCCTTCGTCTTCTGCGTGAAATAGTGTCACTGTAAACCATCCCATTAGAAAAAAGAGAATAATAGCCGTAAACGAATAGCTACTTAATATTGGATTTGGGGTAAAGGTATAGTTGATAACGAGACATAAAATGAAAATTGAAAAAGGTGGAACATATTTATAGGTCCTTAAATAATTGATAAATTGATAGCGCACTAAACTTGTCATGTCAGCGTCTTTCCTCCTTAAAAATGGGTATAAAATTGTTCCTCCTTCTGATTGATTGGGATTAATTGTTTTATAGAGGCTTTTTTTTGTAGGAGATCCAATAATACTTGATCTGTATCTTCTGTCTTAATAACGGTAATGACCTCATGACAACCATTATTTAAAAGACTTTGATGTTGAATTTCAAGAAAAGGTAATAGGTTGTCCAATAATTTTTCACTTGATATTTCAAAAATTAATTTATTTTTCTTTATAACATTTTTATTGAATGATTCAGCTTGAATGACCTTATTATTTTGAATAACAAGTACTGTATCAACAAGATGTTGCAGTAATTTTGTTTCGTGACATGTTAAAACGATACTTAACCCTTTGTCCTTTAAAATAGAGAGAGTTTCTTCTAAGTCACTTTGGGCCTTAGGATCGAGTCCTGATAACGGTTCATCTAAGATTAATAGATCTGTGTCTTCAAGCATTGCCTGCATAATCATAACCTTTTGCTTCATACCCTTAGAAAAATTAACAATACGAATGTTACGAGCATCCTGTAATTGAAATAATTCTAGTAACTCATTTATTTTTTGCTGTAGTTGTTTTTTTGCCATGCCTCGAATACTGCCCATATGATAAAGATATTCTTCAGGTGTAAACAAAATATGTGAAGGGGTCACTTCTGGCACATAGCCAATTTTTAAAGATTGTCGATGTTTCACGATAGAACCACTGTCAGCATCGACTAATTCCGCAATAATTTTTAGAAGGGTACTCTTACCTGACCCATTCTTTCCTACTAGAGCCAAAATTTGATTAGAGCAAATAGAAAATGTAGCATTCTCTAAAATTTTCTTTCCTCTATACTGTTTAGAAATGTTCTGTAATTCCATAATCGTATACATCTTTACACACCTTTATTTTTAGGCTTTTTATTTTAACCACTAACTGTAAATTTAGTATAGATGAATAGTAGTTCCTTTGCTAATAAAAAATTGGTGTTATTTTCTATTTTTGGGTAGTTTGTGACCTACCAGCATAAAGTGGAGAGTTGATTTCCGTTCCGGCTGGTAGCTTCGCTTTCGTACAGACAAAACCCAGTTGCTGCCGCTACGTTAGCACTACACTTTCACACAATAAATATCCGCTGAGCTGCATGGTCTCGTCTGTGACGCTAATCCCCAAGGGGGCGCCCAGCCTCCACTCCAATCAACTTATAGAATGACTATGTAAAAGGTTCTGCCCAATTTTGAGTAGAACCCCTATGTTTTAACACTAATTAATTAAACTAAAATTTAACTTGAAAATAAAACAAAGGAAAAAGGCGAAAATACCAATAAAGGTATAATATTTATTAGTTGTTTATTTTTAACAAATTATATTTTACTGTGTTACAATTAAGAGCGTAAATACCAGATTATTAAGAGATTGAAATTATTTTATTCTTAATATTGAATGGAGTGAAATCTATGCAACGATTTCTAAATGATTTGTTAGGAGCAATAAAAGATAATTTAAAACTTATTGGTTATTTTTTTCTGGGGGTATTTTCAGTAGGAGCTTTTATGTATGCTGTTACTTTTGTTATAAAATTTATAACTGGAGATTCTTTTTTAAATTAAATAACCCCTAGAAAAAATCTAGGGGTTAAGTATGAAATAATATAATGTCATACATCCGAATTAATTTAGCTCAAAATTAAAAGGCCAAAACGTCGTCATAGTAAACGGTTTAAACGTTAATTCCGCTACTTCTGTATTTAGAGGTAGTTTTTTGTAGCAATACCCTTTGATTATAATGATCGATATTTTTTTAAACTTATAATATTTAATGTAATAAATACAAGAGCGAAGCAAGCAAGAATCGCTAAGTCCACTAGAATTTCACTAAAGGAATATCCCTTATACATAACCCCATTCAACGCGTCAGCGGCATAGTATAGTGGCATAATACGACCAAGATTTTGCAGCCACTCAACCATATTATCAAGTGGGAAAATACCTGAAAAGAAAATTTGCGGTACAATGACAAGCGGAATAAATTGCATCATTTGAAACTCTGATGATGCAAAACTTGATAAAAGAGCTCCTAATGATAATGATACAAGTGCAACGACAATATTGATTAGTAGCACAAGCCAGATGGAGCCAACGTGTACGATATCAAGGACATAAACCCCGAATAGAACAATAATAGTCGTTTGAATAAATGCAAACAATCCATAACCAATCATATAACCAGCAACAATTTCAGAACGTTTAACCGGTGTCGCTAGTAAGCGTTCTAATGTCCCTGAAGTTCGTTCTTTTAACAACGCTATACCTGTAATTAAAAAGACGAAGAAGAAAACAAAGAAGCCTGTAAGCATAGGGCTAAAAATATCAAAAGTAGCGGTATTTTCATCGCCATATACATAATCAGTCGTCAACTTCATCATTGCAGATTGTTCAGGCTGTAAAACTTGAGAAAGCTTCATCTTTAAAGCCTTGGCTGTAGACGGATCATCATTTAATAATGTGAGCTTCAATTGAGTTTGATGAAAAGCTAACCAGCCATCATATTTTTCATCTTTTAAACTGGCAATAGAAAAATCATTATTTTCAATAACATGAAAATCCGCCTCTTCAAGCTTTTCGATTATTGATGCAGGACCATTTGATACGACTAGTGTCATTTCAGGTTCATTACTATTAAAAACAAAATACATTAACGAAAGCACAAGAAGGGGTGCAAAAAATAATAAGGCGAGTGTACGTTTATCGCGGATCATTTGTTGTATAATTCTTGTAACAATTGCGCCGATTCTCATAGTGTTTCACCTCCAGCCTTTAAAAACACTTCATCAAAGTCCTTTGCCTGGTAATGTGCTTTCAAATCATGTGGTGTTCCATGCGCGATAATATGACCATTGCGTAGCATAGCTAACTGGTCACAGCGCTCTGCTTCATCCATGGCATGTGTTGTTACTAAAATGGTTTTATGCTCATCGTTTTTTAAACGAATTAACTCCAGCCAAATTTCTTTTTTCAATACGGGATCAATACCAACAGTTGGCTCATCTAAAATCAACAACTTTGGATTTTGGATAAGAGCAATTGCAAGGGATAATCTTCGTTTCATTCCTCCAGAATAATTCAACACCTTACCATTTAAATCATCCGTTAAATGAACAAGGCTTGCAGCATAATTGACACGCTCCAAACGTTCTTTTTTTGATAAACGATAAAGCTTTGCAAAAAAATGAAGATTCTCTTCACCGGTTAAATCCAAATACAGTGCATCAGATTGTGCCATATAGCCGATATCCGTCAGTAATTGCTTGTGAGGAACTGTATGATTTAACACTTGAATATTGCCATTATCGGGCTTGAGCATTCCCATAATCATTTTAATTAACGTCGTTTTCCCACAACCTGAAGGGCCAAGTAAGCCAATAAGCTGTCCCTTAGGAATTTCTAAGGATAGCGGTGCAATTACTTGTTTTTGGTGAAACTTTTTTTCAATGGAGTTTAATGAAATTGCATTGTTTCCCATATATCCATCTCTCCTTTACTAAACACAGTGTTGATACCTGAAATTTTAAGGCAGTGTTCTGAGAATTACAATAAACAGATAACTAAAAAGTGTTAAGTGATTTTTGTATTTCACATTTTGAGCTAGGTGAAATCAGAATGCCTAGGTCAAAAAGACTTACTAATACCCCAAAATCCATTGTAAATAGTAAAATGTTAACAAAAATTTTATAAATAACCATTTACTAAATTAGGTTGATGAAAAAAATAATGAGGAATACCGATAAATAAGGTAATACTGTAATTACAACACTATTTGACCTTGTTGAGATCATTGAGGTAACCATATAACTCCTTTCAGCAAATGTCTTTTGTACCGAAAGCATAGCGACAGGTAAAGGTGTCCAAACACCAGCTTAAAAGAAGTTAGCCTATTCCATACGCATTGTTTATCTGTGCGAAAGCGAAGCGACAGCAAATATGCCGAGGCATATTTGATCAACATCGCTAAATACTAATCAGAATAAAGTGATAATACAATGGGGGATCTAAATGTCTATTCACGATATTATGAATTTTGAAACTAAACGAGCTATAAAAAATGCATTACTTATACAAATAGAGGAAGTAGGTTTTGAACGAGTAACAGTAAAAAGTCTAGCTATTACTGCAAACATTAATCGAGGAACTTTTTATTTACATTATAAGGATAAATATGAAGTGATGGAGGATTTGCAGCAGGAATTATTAAATGAACTAGAAAGCTATGTAAAAAACGTTCAGCCACTAGAAGCCTTTCACACGATAAAAATAGGCCAACTTTATCAGCCATTTATAGCAGTGTTTGAATATATTAAAGAGCATGCAACAGCCTTTCGAGTTATTTTAGGGGAGCAGGGGAGTCCCGCTTTTAGTAAGAGGATGAAGAAAGTTTTTAGTAATCATATATTGGACAGAATCTCTGTTATGCGGAAAGAAGGGCTTGATCCAGAATTCCAACGATATTTTGAAGCGTTTTTAACTTCCGCGATTTTAGGTGTTATTCAAGAGTGGTTAGACAGTGGAGATGAAGATATAAACGTGGAGGAGTTAGCAATGATTCATTTTCGATTATTGCGTTTCCTTGGTGATTTGGCATCTTTGCAACAATAAGTTTTACAAGAATCTGCTTGCTCCAAGAAAGCAAGCAGATTTTAATATTTATAAATACAAATCTCGCTTAACGAAAATACGAATCGCCAGCATATAGCAAAGCATCCCAATTAAAAACAATGCTCCTAGCATCCAAATAGACGAGTTATTTTGAGTCATTAATTTTTCAGGTGCAAACAATGAGTAAATCGTGAAGTATTTAAGCTTTTTTAAGTCCAGTGGCATTTAATTCAAAGTATTGCATAAGTTCATGAGCTCTTGTTAAATCATTTAGCCCGCGCATTTTGGCGATAAATTTGATAAATTGTTGTCCAGTCATTTTATCGATAAAAGCAATTTCTCCCGGTAAATATCCTACAAATTTTTGAATATCAGCCGTAGATCGGCGACAATCTAAGCCCTTTATGAAACACTGTCCTTCTGTGGGTTGTAAGAAACCCATTAAATGCCGTATTGTAGTAGATTTACCGGCACCATTTGGACCTGAAAATCCAAATACTTCACCTCTTGGACTGTTCTTTATAATGATTATAAGACTATTTTTCAAAAAATAAATAACTATAAAAAAGAACATGAATGGCTTCTTTAAAAAGACCCCTTCATGTTCTCCGCATAGTGATTACAATTTTACATGTAATATCAATTGGAAGATATTTATTCTCCATAATAATTATTCAGTGCTACTTCTAAACGTTCTTCTAAGTGCTTCGAAATATAACTCAACACAAATTGTTCCTTTTCCATCTCAATTTGAGAGGAACGAAAAGTTTTTCTGAAAAAGCCTGCCTTATTTTCCATCGCAAATTGCTGTAATGCTTCTGTCCGTAATGTCGATACAATTTCATTTTCGATATGACGCTCACGCATTTTTTGAACAATATCCTTTACGCTACGCTCTTGCAACTCTGAAATTTGTTTTTGTAGATTTTCATTTTCTTGTTTAAGTTCAGCTGTTTCTTTTTGAATTTCTTCTACTTGAAGATCCGATTCTGAGGATACTAATTGAATTTTTTGTGCGAGAAAATCTTGATTTATCGTTACTTGTAAGGATCCATGTTCTTCGTTTGGAAGAATATTAAAAAGTCCTGTTTGAATCATTTGCTGAAGAACATTTCCTAGAACATCAACTTTATTCGCTAAATCATCAGTACCCATAGTTGTTGCAGTTATTTGATGATTGATGAGTTGACCGTTATCATCAATCCCAAGTAAATGTTTTAAGCCTCTAACGCGGTGTTTATCTTTTAGCAGTAAAATCATGCGAAGTCTTAAAATGGCAGGAAGGTTCAAACGAATATTGGTGTTTGGGCTATTTGAAGCATTATCAAAAATATACTGTTCAAATGGTTTAATGTAATAGCGAAGCATCGCATCCGTTATTTCAAACCAGCTAGCGACTTCTGATGTAGAATAATAATTTGTTTCTACAATATGCGCTAAATAGTCGTCGTTATAAAGTATTTCTTCCAAAGGTGTATTTTTTATTACGACAAACAATGGGTCATGTTGCACAATTCCAAGTACCATTTCTTTTGCATCAGTTAGTTTAAGCATCCTTTCACACCCCACTTTATTTTTCCGTATAACTCTATATAGGTTTCTATTCTACTGGAAGCAATTGTATGACTATTTTGTGTAGGAAAAAATTAATAGAACCGATGACCTGAAAACCTTTTCTGACTCTTAAGAAAAATTTAAGAAATCTCCCCGCAATTCTTTAAGAAATGCTCTTTATAGTAAAAGCATCTAATAATTACTAATGATCGGGGAGAAAATGAATGCAATTTATAACGTTTCTTATTGAATTTATAAAACATCCAAAAACTATAGGTGCAATTTCACCTAGTTCAAAAAAATTAGCAAAAAAAATGGTCGAAACAATTTGTTTTGAAAATGCTCAATGCATTGTTGAACTAGGTCCAGGTACTGGTTCATTTACGAAAGAATTAGTGAAAAGAAAAGAGCGGTCAACAAAGTTAATTCTTATTGAACATAATGAGATTTTTTGTGAAAAGCTACGTGAACAATTTGAACATGAGCCGAGTATAATCGTAATACATGGATCAGCTGAGGATTTATGCGAATATATGTCAGTATTAAATATCGAAAAAATTGACTATGTCGTATCTGGGTTACCTTTTACATCTTTGAATCCTGCCGTTTCCTCACGTATTTTACGAAATGTAAAGGAGTGCTTAGAAGACGGGAAATTTATTACATTCCAATATTCACTTGTTAGGAAATCCTTTATTCAAAAATATTTTGAGGAAATTTCACATAAAAAAGTATGGATTAATTTTCCACCTGCCTATGTGCTGAGCTGCAAACTTGGAAATGTGAGGGCTAATTAATGGGACTACAGGATCTTGTATCATATATCGAGCAATATGGTTATTTTGCTTTATTTTTTAGCTTATGGTTAGGAATCGTAGGTATGCCCCTTCCTGATGAGATGATCGTTATGAGCGGCGGCTTTATGTCTTCATTAGATAAAATGAGTGTGTTGAAAGCTTTTGTAATAACTTATCTTGGTGCAGTTTCAGGACTTTCCTTAGGATTTATCCTTGGTAAAGTGTTTGGCCATAAAATACTTGATAAATTGGTGAAAAAGAAAAAGGCTAAATATTTATTAAAGTCAAAAGAACTAATAGATAGATATGGTCATTTTGCATTAGTTATAAGCTATTTCATACCAATTGTGAGACATATACTTCCATACTTAGTAGGTATGAACAACATGTCATTTAAAAAATACGCTTTGTATTACTACACAGCAGGTTTTGTTTGGACATTAATTTACTTTACACTTGGTTTGTTCTTCGGAAAGCACATTGAAAACATTTCCATACTAGCAACAAAATACGGTATATATTTTGGCGCATTCGTCGGTATTGTGGGATGTTTTTATTATTTTTATAAACGAAAATTAAAGTCGGTAATGTAGAATGTTTTTTTATTTTTATATACGAAAAATAAAAAAATAGTTAAAATTAGGAACGGTAATTATTAATAGGAAATATATTGCAAGAATTAGGTTGATTGGAGAGAAAACTGGGTGATTCCTAGGGGATTAGCAATAGAGGAACGAAGGCTAAAACCATCACGTCCTGTGATAACGCCTTCGTGACCAACATCGTGTTGTTGCTGCTGCCGCTTCGCTTTCGCGCAGATATAACCCTTTTGCTGTCGCTCGCACAGACAAAACACGTTGCTGTCGCTTCGCTTTCGCACAGAAAAAACATCTGTTGGCCCGAGACTCTTGAGCGAAGCGACTCATCGGATGCCCTCAGGAAAGCGCCTAGACGTAACGGAAATCAACATCACGGTAAGATGATGGCTTTGATTAATATACCTGATTATACTTTGAAATTGGTGGGATTAGATGACTAAAGAAACAATACTTATAGTTGATGATGAAAAAGAGATTAGAAATCTTATTGCTATTTATTTAAAAAATGAAGGCTATGAAGTTCTAGAAGCAAGTGATGGAGATGAGGGCTTAAGTCTTTTAAAGAAACATCAAGTACATTTAATTGTCTTAGATATTATGATGCCGAACGTGGATGGTATCGAAATGTGTATGAAGGTAAGGGAAATAGCCGAGATGCCAATTATCATGCTGTCAGCAAAGTCTCAGGATATGGATAAAATCACCGGATTAACTTTAGGGGCAGATGATTATGTAACAAAGCCCTTTAACCCTTTAGAGCTAATTGCGCGCATAAAATCTCAGCTTCGTAGATATATCAAAATGGATCGACTAGATAGTATGAACGAAAATGAGATAGAAATTGGTGATCTGCGAATTAATACTGACACACATGAAGTAATCGTCAACAATGAAAAAGTGAAGCTGACGCCAAGGGAGTTTTCAATTCTTGAATTATTTGCAAGAAATCAAGGCATTGTGATGAGCGCTGAGCAAATTTATGAAAAGGTTTGGAAGGAAGAGGCTATTCAGTCTGAAAATACGGTAATGGTACATATTCGTAAAATTCGAGAAAGAATTGAGACAAATCCAAGAAATCCTCAATATATTAAAACAGTATGGGGAGTAGGTTATAAAATTGAGAAAGATCATTAAGCCATTTAAATACATACTAAGCAAACTTAAATTATTTATAGTGAATGCCATTACAAAGGTTCGGGAAAGTATTAGAATTCAACTTTTAACAACCTTTATCCTTTGTGCATTTCTCGGTTTACTTGCTGCGCGAGTTACTCTACCTTATGTTGGGAATCCAACACCTACCATTGACTACAGTGGAGATATGCAGCAAATAAATTTTCAAGCACAGCAAGCGGCAGATTTGGCTGTTAGTGAAAATAGTGTCGAAACTATACTGCAAATGATTGAAGCAGAAAATGAAAAACTGAAATTGACAGAGCATGCGCTGAAAGTGTTAGTTACCGATGAGCACGGGAAAGTTTTGTATAAAACAAAGCAAGCGGAAGAAGAACAAATTGATGTACATAATAAGATTCGTCAGGTAATGGATTTTGCAATCAATCATCCACTCTATAATTTTAATTATGATATACCTACAGTCAAGCAATCGCGTAAAGAAATTATTGCCTTTTATCCAATAACTATAGAAAATAAAAATTTATATTTATTTGTCAGTGGTATTCCAACAGGCATACTTATTAAAAGCATGGAGGGGCCTGTTCCTTTATTAATTGGAATTGCAGTTTTTACCCTTTCATTCTTTTATTTAACAAAACGAAAAATGAAACAAATTGAATCGTTAGCAAAGGGGGTTAAGGAAATCGCAAAAGGAGATTTAACTTATCGAATTGAGAAAAAGGGAATAGATGAAATCGCTTTATTAACAGAGAATGTAAATCATATGGCCGAAGCAATTATGACCAATATAGAGATGGAACGAAGGATTGAAAAACAAAAAAATGAATTAATTACTAATGTTTCGCATGACCTAAGAACACCTCTTACTTCGATTATGGGCTACTTACGATTGTTAAGAGATGAGAGATACGACACGAAGGAGCAATATGATGAGTATTTAAAGATTGCTTTCTCAAAATCCGAACAGTTAAAAAACCTAATTGATGATTTATTTGAATATACGAAGCTAACGAATGAAAGCATTGTCCTTGGGCAACAAGAGGTATGCATCAATGAACTTCTTGATCAGCTAATTGAGGAGTTGATTCCTCAAGCAGAGGAGAACCATCGTACCTTCGTTAAAAATTTCTCGGAGGAACGGATCTTTGCTTCAGTAGATTCTGAAAAAATTGTCAGGGTCTTTGATAATTTATTAATGAATGCAATCAAATATAGTATAGGTGAAGGCAAGATTTTTATTTCTCTTGAAAGAAATGAGGGTAATGTTCAAATCTGTGTTGCAAATGAAAGTAATGAATTTACATCCGAAGAGCTTATGAACTTATTTGAGCGATTTTATAAAAAAGATCAATCTAGAACAAGTGTAGCGGAAGGTTCAGGACTTGGCCTTGCTATTGCTAAAAGCATTGTAGAACTACATGGTGGTAAAATTGACGCGAAGTATAAGGAAGGAATGTTGCAGTTTAACATCGAACTTCCTGTTACAGTTTAACTTCTTTCAGCGGGTGTCCAAATATCCGCTGAAAGAAGTTAAAGCCTCGGACGCAATTATTCCAAGGCATAATTGATAAAAATAGTAAGGTAGCATTAGTGCAATGCTACCTTTTTTCATGGGCGAATGAGTTGCTCAATAGTGAGAATATGATTGGCATTAGAGTGGGGAAGGCTCTTTTGTAAGTGCATTAAAATATTTTTGTCTTTAATAATAATTTGAATTTCAGTATAGCTATATTGTTTTTGAACATCTTGAACATATTCTGTAATTTTCAATAAATGAAGTGGGTCTTTTATTTCTACTTCTACAAAAAAGGGCAGTGTTAATTGATGTAAACTTAAGCAACCGCGACGAATCCAAACCGCTTCATTGACGAAATATCGGATAGGTAATTGACGATTACTTGCGATAAATAAGTCCATTTATTTCTCCTTTTTTAAATCTTGTTGTTAATAGTGATGGATAGCCCCGCCTCAAAGCGTGGATAGAACTATCAAAAAGCTGGATAGCCCGCCTCCAAGTGTGGATAGAACTATCAAAAAGCTGGATAGCCCGCCTCAAAGCGTGGATAGACCGACAAAAAGATGGATAGCCCGCCTCAAAGCGTGGATAGAACCGACAAAAAGATGGATAGCCCGCCTCAAAGCGTGGATAGAACTATCAAAAAGATGGATAGCCCGCCTCCAGGTGTGGATAGAACCCTCAAAAAGATGGATAGCCCGCCTCAAAACGTGGATAGAACTATCAAAAAGATGGATAGCTCGCCTCAAAGCGTGGATAGAATCGACAAAAAGATGGATAGCCCGCCTCGAAGCGTGGATAGAACCGACAAAAAGATGGATAGCCCGCCTCAAAGTGACGGATAGAACCGTAGCCCCGTCTCAAACCGACGGATATTTGTATGCATCAATCGTCTCTAGAAAATATTTTAGCGCAGGTGATTGTACTTCGTCATTGCGATAAATAAACCAAGTCGGGATTTGAGCCTGCTTTGTTGCTAGTATGTGCAGCGACAGTGATTGAGTATCCATATATTTTTGAGCGACTGCACGTGGCAGTAATGTTACACCTAGTCCAGCAGCAACGCAGCCAATGATTCCGTCGAGGGTGCCAAATTCCATACGCTTTTGTGGTTGCACACCGTCTTCACGCAACCAATGCTCCCAAATAGCTCTATATGAGCAGCCATGAGGAAAAGTAATAAATGTGCTGTCCTCTAAATCTCGCTGGCTGTCAATTCGTTTATGCTTGCTAGATGTGATGACAACAAGCTCCTCACAAACAAATTCCTTCGCAAGGATATTTTCTTTATAAACGGGTCCATTTACAAACGCACCATCCAATTCATAGTTTTCTAGCCGTTTAATATTTTGTTGGGATGGACTTGTCAATATAGTGATATCCACCTGATCGTGTGCTTTATGAAAAGTCGTTAACAAGGTAGGTAGGTGCAGTGCCGCAGTCGTTTCCATTGAACCAATACGTAAAAGTCCTTTATTTTCCTCTGTATCCTGAAGTATTTCAAAGGATTTTTCATAGAGATGTAGCATTTTTGAAACTATCTCAAAAAATTGCTCTCCCTTTGCAGTCAAGCTTATGCCTCGATGTCCTCGATAAAAAAAAGTTGTATTATACATGTTCTCGAGATTTTGTATTTTCATAGAGATGTTGGATTGGGTGTAATTAAGTTCTGCAGCCGCCTTGGAGAAGCTACCTGATTGCACGACTGTCCGAAAAATTAAGAGATCATTAATATTCATAAGTTCCCTCCGGCCATCAGTTTATTTGATATCTATTATAACGAATTTGAGCTCTTTGTAATACCTGAACTTTCGTTATAGTGAGAGGAAGGGGAGAGGGAAATATGCACAAACAAACAGTTCAATATTTAGTAGGAGGCATTTTTACATTAATCATTGCCATGGCCATTGGTCGTTTTTCCTATACGGTTATCTTGCCGTATATGCAAGATACTTTTGCTTTTAGTCGTGCCACAGCAGGTTTTCTAGCAACTAGTAATTATTTCGGATACTTAGTAGGGGCATTGGTGGCTGGTCGGTTACAAATCGGGGATAAACGTATCCCCTTTTTACAAATAGCGCTTGTTATTAGCATTTTGACAACAGCTATGATGGGCTTTACTGATGCTGTTATTGCATGGTATTTACTTCGTTTTATTTCAGGGGTAATGAGTGCGTTGATCTTTGTAGTTGTTGCTAGCCTTGTACTCGATCAGTTAGCTGAGAATGGCAAAGCGCATTTATCAGGGCTTTTTTATAGCGGGGTAGGTACAGGAATTGCCCTAAGTGCGGTTATTGTATCACCTATTCATGCAATGTTTGATTGGGATGGAACATGGATTGCTTTGGCGTTATTTAGTGTCATATTACTTGTATTCGTCGTATTTTTCATTAAGCCAGTTACTCAACATACACAACAGAAATCAAGTCAGACAGTAGCAATGCGAAAATTCCCGCCTACGACATGGATGAAGTGGCTCATTTTAGCTTATAGCTTAGAGGGCCTTGGCTACATTGTCACGGGGACATTTATCGTATCAACAGCAGAAGAGTCAACAGGCTTTCATGGTGATGCAGCCTTTGTATGGTTTGTTGTTGGGATTGCAGCAATTCCATCTTGCATTGTTTGGTCTAAACTTGCACAGCGACACGGCTATGTGAGGACATTATTGATTTCTATGCTATTTCAAGGGCTAGGAATTGTTTTACCAGCATTTGCGACAAATACGATGACACTCTACACTAGTGCTTTTATTTTTGGAGCAACCTTTATGGGAATTACAACTGTGGCCACAACATTAGCAAGACAAATATTGCCGGTGAACAGTCATCAAATATTAGGTTATCTAACAGCTGGTTATGCTTTGGGACAGATGTTAGGTCCTTCACTTGCAGGAACATTAGCCAATTCTACAAATAGCTATCAGTTTGCCTTGTTTGGTGCAACAGCCGTTGTAATAGGAGGAGCATTATGTCTTATTAGTGGATTAAAATATGAAAAAGTAAACGTAGGAGAGCTAGCTACGCAAGTAAACCTAAGTAAATAGACAAAAAAGTAAGTAAGTCTACGAGCGACTTACTTACTTTTGTTTTAGTGGATATCACGTTTTTTGAAGTTCCCACCACGCACCTCTGAAACATCAGAAATAACTATGAAGGCACTTTCATCAATATCTTTAATAATCGATACAAGTTTATTTTCTTCCATACGGTTAATGACACAGTTTAATATATCAGTGGGTTCATTAGAAAAACCGCCAAACCCTTTTGTATATGTAACACCACGTCCTAAACGAGCTTGGATCGCATCACCAATATCCTCTGATTTTGCACTGACGACACGAACATCTTTTGATTTTTCTAAACCATCTTGGATAATATCGATAACGTTTTTTGCAATAAAGTATGTTAAAGCTGAGTATAGTGCGCTCTCTAAGCCAAAAATAAAACTTGCCCCTAAGAAAATAAAGGCATTAATAAATAATATAATATCCCCGACTGAAAACGGAACCTTACGTGAAAGTAACACGGCTAAAATTTCAGAGCCATCCAAAGCGCCGCCGTTACGTAAGACAATCCCAATCCCAACACCTAGTAGCATACCACCAGATAAAACAATTAATAATGGATCATTTGGGCCTAAAATTGTTTTAACATCATGCATAAGCACTGTGGAAATAGATAGAGCTGCAATCCCAGCAGTACTCATCAATGCAAAAGTTTTACCTACTTGTTTGTAGCCAATCCAAATAAAAGGAATGTTTAATACAAAGAGCAGTACGCCTAATGGAATACCAAAGAGGTGTGCGCCCATAATACTAAGCCCCGTTACGCCACCATCAATGACATCGTTCGGAATTAATACCGCTTCTAGTCCATATGCTGCGATGATGGCGCCAATTATAATCATGATAAATTTTCGTGTATTTTCAACTGTCTTTCTTCTTTTCATAAATCTTCTCCATTTCTTTATGTAAAAATATTACTTAAGGTTTTGGAATAATATTTATAGCAATTGTTTTTGTCTCAGTCTCTTTGCTTGAGTCGGCCATATTATAGTATTTATTTATTAAATCGTTTAATTCATTTTCAAAACTCATAAATTGATCAGTCGTTAATCTCAAATCAATAATAGAAAAAGTTGGTAAATCGGCAAGTCTTTTTTCTTCATCAAGTGAATTTAAATAATTTTGATATTGAGATAGTAAAGCTAATTGGTAGTAGGAAACATAATTTAATTTTTGTTTAATCGTTAGTTGTGTCCAATCCTCCTTATTAAGTTTTATTGCTCCTTCATTTACTGCATAAAATTTTTCTGTAACAGAACGTACTTTTCGCTCTTTCACAATTTTTATGATGTTTTCATCCACTAAAATTTGGATGTGGCGATACAAAGTAGCTTGAGGTACATCCTTTATGATAGAAATCATCTCCAAAGTGCTTAAGCCTTCTTCTTTATCGTGCATTAGAGCTTGTAAAATTTTCATTCTCACAGGGTGCATTAAAACTTCTGCTTTATTCCGCATAAAAACGATCCTCCTATCAGATGGAATCAAGGGAAGCAATCAAATGTTATCAATATGAGAACATTATCAATAAATATACTATATATTTTTTTTACAGATGTACAGTAGAAAGGTAATGAAATTTTTTACATCTTCTGTTATCATTATCGATAATGATAATGAATGGAGGTTTAAGAAATGAAATTACACTATGGTTTTGATGAGTTAAGCCAACTGGATTGGGCAAGTATACTTCCAATCATTTTGCCATTTTTATTCGTAGGATTTGTTCTAATCATTGTTGCTTTATTCGATTTATATCGGCACCGAGATACGCGGGAAAACATACTGATGTGGACAATTATTATTTTGTTCTGTAACTCAATTGGTTCTGTTCTATACTTCATTATTGGCAGAAAGGATGTAAATAAACGTGCGCTTAGAGATTAAAAATATTACGAAAAAGTTTAAACAAAAAACAGCCGTGAATAATTTTTCAATGGTCATTGATGCTAATGAGTGTGTCGGATTAATTGGACCAAATGGAGCGGGAAAATCCACGTTAATTCAAATCATTGCCGACATTCTGAATGCAGACAAAGGGGAAATTCTTCTTGATGGTCAAAAGATTTCATCTATGAGAAATCAAATTGGTTACTTACCTCAGTATCCTAATTTTTTCTCATGGATGACTGCATTTGAAACATTGTCCCTTATGGGAACACTTTCTGGCATATCAAAAAGTGAATTGCAGAAAGAAATTCCATTGCTTTTAGAAAAGGTTGGCTTAGGGAAGGAAGCACATATTCATGTCGGGACATTTTCAGGTGGTATGAAGCAACGCCTTGGCATCGCACAAGCATTATTGCATAAGCCAGCTTTAATGATTATGGATGAACCGGTATCAGCGCTAGATCCAATAGGGAGAAGAGAAGTATTAAATCTATTAAAAGAGATAAAAAAAGAAACGACAGTTTTAATATCAACGCATATATTGAGCGATGCGGAGGAAATTTGTCAGCGTTTTGTGATGATTAAAAATGGTCACAAAATAGAGGATGCTACAAAATCAGAGTTACTTAAGCGCCATCAAGAATCAGCCATCTTTTTAATGATTCGTAAGGTAGATTTTCAGTGGTTAGCAATGCTTGAACAATTATCTTATGTACAGAAAATCGAAAGCTGTGGAAATGGCTTCAAAATACACGTTGAAAATTTGGAAGCAGATGCTAATCGATTAATACAGCACGGCCTGGATTCAAAAGTGATGTTTACTAAATTTGAAGTGGGTATTCAAGACAATCTCGAAGAAATATTTTTAGAATTGGTGGTGTAAGTGCATGAGTGTCTTTATTGCATTAAGCAAAAAAGAAGTACATCAAATGGCAAGGGAGTTTAAAATATTGTGGCTCCCAATCGTATTTATTTTACTAGGGCTAACCCAACCGATTATGATGTATTATTTACCTGTTATTTTACAATCAGCAGGTGGTGTTCAAGGTATAATAATTGATCCTGCGATGGCAAAGCCTGTGGGACAGGAGGTACTTGCCTCAACTTTAAATTCACAATTTGATCAGCTAGGCATTATTATTCTTGTCGTTGCCACTATGAGTATTATCCAAGGAGAGAAAGCAAATGGCATGATGGCTTTTATCCTAACAAGACCAGTATCGATATCATCTTATTTAAATAGTAAAATCATCATCCATTATATTTTAGCTGTTATATGTATAGCTCTTGGCTATGCCGCATCCTATGGCTATTCAGCGTATTTATTTACTACTGTTCCTATGACACAAGCTATGTGGGCTTTTGTATTTTATTGTGTTTGGCTGTTATTCATCATAACGTTTGTTGCGATGATGAGTACATTTTTTAATAGTCCTGCATTTATAGCACTTATAAGTATCGTCGTTCTATTATTATGTCGTTTTATCGCGGGACTACATCCATTCATCGACGTTGTGAATCCTGCTAGTAATAGTATGTATGCAACAAATATTCTAACGACAGGTGATGTGGGATCTTGGTATGGCATCAATATTGTAGTAACACTGCTGTTAGTTCTATTGATGATCATTACTATGCAAAGTTTTATTGCGAAAAAGAAGTTTTAACTTCTTTCAGCCAAGTCTTCTGTGCGAAAGCGGAGCGGCAGGCACAGATGTCTTTTGTATCGAAAGCGAAGCGACAGATACAGATGTCTCCCGTCACTTTATGGGGTGATGAATACGGGTTTAAGTCACTTTTTCAGTAGGTGTTCAAACATTAGGCGGCATAAATGATATGGGATGAGGTGAAGAAAATGTTATCGATACAAAATTTATAGAAACCGTATGGACTGGTCCTCAAGGAGTCGTCTAGTCCCCACCCTGATGAACTTATTTTTGGCGAAGAACCATATGAAAGGATACGTGAACAATTGAATGTAAAAATAGATCCAATGAGTAAAGTTCCTTTTTATCACCAGTTAACCCAGCAACTACTTTTTGAAATAGCGACAGGGAAATTGCAAAATGGTGACCCATTACCTTCCATTCGTGATTTAGCAGCTCAAACAAACCTCAATCTTCATACCGTTCATAAAAGCTATAAGGAGCTTCAGAAGAAGGGGATAATCGATATAAAACCTAACTCTAAAGCAATTGTTAAAAAGTCTGCTGAAGCAAAGAGCGTTAACCTTCAACAAACTTCTATAAAGGTCGAACAAATGATATGTGAAGCTTTTGTTTTAGGTATTAGCGAACATCAACTACAGCAGGTGTTTCATGAGAATTTGCAAAAATATTATAGTGAATGTTAAGAGAGAAAGAGATGACTTCTGTAATGTGCAGAAGTCATCTCTTTCTAATTACAATGTATTTTAGTAAATTCATCCTTTGTCATTCCAAAATAGACCTCATCATAAAAGGTACCATTTGTATAAATCATATTTCTCAACCGACCTTCCTCAACAAATCGCAGTTTTTTATGTAGAGCTATAGAAGATGCATTAAAAGAGTAAATACAAATTGTTGCTTTCTGATAGCGAAGTTCAAAGAAATAATGCTTTAAAATCGTTAAAATCATATCTTTTGCATACCCTTTTCCTCTATGCGAGGGAAATACCGTTATAGCATAATCAAAGGTCCCATTCTTTGCATCACAGTCAGAAACCTCAATTGTCCCCACGACATTGTTCGAAGTATCCTCCGCAATCCAGTAAAAATCATCACTGTCAGTAGATGCCCCTTGTGATATTTCATTTATCCATTCTTCAATTTGCTGATTTGTCCGAGGGAAGGCGATTGAATCAAGGTTTTTAAGTATGTCATCATCTAAATTTTCAAATATATGAATGTCCTCAGATTTGGCTGCCCTCAACCGTATTTTTTCTCCACGCCAATAGGAAACTTTCATTGAACTCATCTGCCTTTCTAATTTATAGAGTTAAATTATACCATTATGATATGTGTGGAAAAGAAAAAGTAAGAAACCACTAAAAGAGTTCCTTACTTTTACAATGTTATATTAAAAACACCGCCACAATAGTTGTAATCACAAGGCCAATCGCCACTGGCAATAAATTACGCCTTGCAAGTTCGAATGGGCTAACATTGCATATAGCAGCAGCCGGGATTAATGCCCAAGGAATTAAAGTACCGCCTCCTACAAAAATAGCTGTTATTTGCCCTAAAGCTGTTAAAGTAGCAGTACCTCCACCAATAGCATTGCCAAACAGACTACCGACAGAACCTGCTAAGGAAATGCCTGAGAAGCCAGAGCCGTCTAAGCCTGTAATGGCGCCAACGACTGCTAAAGTGACGACTGCAATTCCCTTTGTTAATGGAACTACCGCAGCTAGACCCACACCGAGATCGTTGACAATACCGTGTGAAGTGGCTGGTAAGTAGTCACCAATAATTTGTGTAAATCCGGAATCTCCTAAATAGAAAAAGGCTGCGATTGGAATAACTGGTCCAAACACTTTAAATCCGAATTGGAAACCTTGAATGAAATAGCTTGTTGTCTTTTCAAGCCCTTGTTTTTTGTGGGCTACAACACAAAGCAACAGTAGTATAAAGACAGATGTGCCTCCTATTAAAGCTGTTGCATCTCCGCCTTGTAATTTTAAGATAGACATGGCGATGACATCGAGTACAAAGGCAATTGGAATAAGTACTGCGAAAAAGCGTTTTTGCCCGAGTGTTAGCAGGTTTTCAGCAGCTACTTGTTCTACATTTTCATTTGTGTCGTTTGTTGCATATAAATTCGCTGATCCACGCTTCATATCCCGGCGTAATAAGATATAAGCGACTACCGTAGTAACAACGCCCATTGTAATAACAAGGGGAATACTAGCAGTCATTACCTCACTTACTGGAATACCAGCAGCATCAGCCGTTAGCTTCGGAGCTCCTTGTATAACAAAATCACTCGATAGAGCGATTCCGTGACCAAATAAATTCATCGCCATCGCTACTCCAAAAGTGTGCATCAAAAGTATCTTTTTTATTGCAGAAGAGGGTTCTGGCAATCTTATACTTCGATAGAAAAAATCAATCGGTCAATAAAAAAGGGTATAAAAAACCCCAGTGTAATACTGGGGAGACGGTTTGTCAGGCAAAATATTGTTATTTTTCTGGGTAATCTACATGTAATGGCGGTGGAACTAACCAACCTTTAGATTTATTAAGACGTAATAGTTTTGCTCCAAGTTGAGCTTTTGCTGTATGGAACTGACCATACATTAGTCCAATATCTTCTCTAGTTGACATACCCATAACTTGGCTACATGTAACTAGCCCGGCAGCCATGTCACCTGTGATAGTAGCGCTAATCTCTGGATCATTAAATTTTGCACCAGGAGGGATATCCTCAATTCTTGCAACGGGTCTTTCTGGTGGTGCAGGTGGTAAAGCAATACCGTTAGTTTTTAATATTTTTTCTAACTGTTTTGTTTCTTCTCTACAAGTGTCGATGATATCTTCGATAATTTTTCTTAAATCATCATCGCCTGCATGATTATAAAACGTTTGATATCCAGCTATGAAGCCGTAATTGACAGTAAGGTGTGTCCAGATACTAAAAACTTCACCGTAATGTAACGGTTCATCTTTAGGGTTACCACTAAGTATTCCCATACTCGCACTTCCTTTCTTATTTGAACATTTTTAAACATGGATAGTATGGGTGTAAAAAGAAAAATAATTCGTTTTTTAAGAAATAAAAAAGGGTCACTTAGAGTGTGACCAACTATAAATCAATAAAAGATTTATGTTTTGAGATGAAAAAGACGTATTTGTGCATATTACATTTATAAATGCAATAAAAAACTGCGGCGCTCGCCAACGCCACAGTCTTTAGTTAGTTTGAGACATCTAAGACCTTCTTAGAATATCCAGATTTAAGGGAATTTATTCATTTAAAAAAGCTACAGCGTGTGTTTCTGTACAATATGACGAAAAGCCGTGACGGTCAACCAACGCCACAGCCTTTATAAGTGCGTGCGATACACTCAATTTTAATGTATGCAAATTAAGGTTACCTATACATTAAAAAAGCCGCATCATCACACCCTACAGCTCGGAAAAATGTTTGGAAAGGTAATTATGTAATAGTGGGATAGCTTAATGCAATAACAACTTGGGGCGATGCCATGCAACAGGTTGCTATCCCGAAACTAATGTATGTAATGGGATTTTAAAAATATTTATAACACTATAAAAATGTCAGAAAAGGACGAAAAAAAGAGCCATCTCCTTAAAAAGAAATGACTAAATAGTAATTATGGTGTGATCGCAATTGTGGGATTGCTAAGCGTATTTGCTTAACACTACTATTTATATGATTCGATAACTAAGTTTGTATAGTTAATTGACCTATATAAAAAAAGGATCACTGCTGGTCCTTCAGCGATCCTTCGAGGAGGGAAGCAATATGCCTCTTTTATACTATTCTAGATATGATATATGTAGTTTACATTTTGCACAAAGTGAACTGTCCATAGGAAAGAAAATGCATAGAAAGGAATGATTCTTTATGCAACAAACAATTGATTATATAAATGGATTGATCGAAGAATTATCTGACGTTAGTTGGGGAATTTCTGCAATTGTAGACTATAAAGAAGTTAAAGAAGATGATGATGTTTACGCTGAATATGATGGTTCTACATTTAAAAAACAAGATGATTATTATATACAACAAACTCAACATGGTGATGATTGGTTTTCGGGAACAATTATTTATCCAATAAATGAAAATAAAGCTTTGCAAATTAATTACAGTTGTTAACACGTTTTAGAAAGATATTGTTCAGTGTGCGAAACGTTTCCCTATAAATGTTTATTCATGAAATGGGAGGGCTGTTATTACAGCCACAACTGATTAACCGAAATTCGGAATGAAAGCCGTCATGTTGAGCTGAAACGAATTATCTGATACTCCTACATGCATGAACTGGTAATAGACAGGATGTGTATGAAGCTAGGTAAAGTCGGCTGAAGAGTACCTAAGTTGCTAAGAAAGGATAAGGTACTTAATAGGTCGGGATGCTATAAAATATCTATGGTGAGAATGCCCATTAGGGCTGACGAACTTGCGAATGTAAGGGTCTAGACAATAACTATGATTGAAAAACATAGTCTGATTTATTCAGAGTTAAACACCGAAAAGTAAGATTACTGAATATGAACTTCGGGATATTCGACAAGGAGAATATAGTTTAACAGGCTTATAGCAAGCACCTAAGGATATATGGAAAGCTAGGTTAATCGGAACGTTGTAAGCAAGGAACATCCATTTAACGACTATTATCGGGATGGTGGACATAAGGCATATGCCGAAATTTCTTTATCCTTGTGAAAGTAGGGGCACAGTACCAATGAAGCGAGTAATGACCGTGGAGGGATAGCCCCAAGTCTTGTTCTTTGAAAACTAAATCAACTAAATGAAACTCACAAGGTCGAGTAAGATGATGGGACTTTTCTTATGAAAGGGGCAACACACCATCGGTGAGTACAACACTACGACATGCAGAATATTATGATATGCAAAGTATATTTGATGACCTTTACGAAAGAAGTAAGAATAATGCAACCAAAGGTTTAAATTTATACGAACATATTATATCTAAAAATAATATTCTACTAGCTTATCGGAATATTAAGGCTAACACAGGTTCAAAAACTGCTGGTACAGATGGTATCACCATAGAGCAATATAAAATAGAAGATGTTGAAACATTTGTGGACGAAATAAGAACAACATTAAAGAACTACAAACCTCAAACGGTCAGAAGAGTAGAAATACCAAAACCAAATGGGAAAACCAGACCACTAGGGATTCCGACCATGAGAGATAGACTTATACAACAAATGTTTAAACAAATACTAGAGCCAATCTGTGAAGCTAGATTTTACAACCATTCGTATGGCTTTAGACCAAATAGGTCAACTCATCATGCAATGGGGAGATGTCAATTTCTTGCTAATATTGCATTAAATCAACATGTAGTAGACATAGATATAAAAGGTTTCTTTGATAATGTCAGTCACTCAAAACTGTTAAAACAAATGTACAGTATAGGAATTTGTGACAAAAGGGTATTAAGTGTAGTATCAAAAATGCTAAAAGCCCCTATAAAAGGTATAGGAATCCCAACAAAAGGAACTCCGCAAGGAGGGATTCTCTCACCTCTTCTATCCAATATTGTATTGAACGATTTAGATTGGTGGATAAGCAATCAATGGGAAAATATGAAAACCAATTCCAATTATAAAGAAAGAAAAAATAAAGTTTACATGATAAAAAGAACTACGACCTTAAAGGAAATGTATATCGTGAGGTATGCAGATGACTTTAAGATATTCACAACATCCCATAAAAATGCTACCAAAATCTATCATGCAGTTAAAGGTTATCTCAAGAATTACTTACATCTTGACATTTCCAATGAAAAATCAAAGATCACCAACTTACGGAGAAGAGCATCCGAATTTCTTGGATTCTCACTCAAAGTAATCAAAAAAGGAAAGCGATATGTAGCCAATACACACGTTATGGATGATAAAGTGAAAACAATTCTGCAAAAAGCCAGAAAGTTAATTCATGAAATCCGAAAAAATCCAACAGCTAAAATGGCTATGAATTATAACGCATATGTTCTTGGAATAAAAAACTACTACAAGATAGCAACGCATGTGAACACTGACTTCTCTGAAATAGCCTATCGGCTTTCTCGAACCTTATACAATCGACTCAAATCTATTGGGAAATATGGAATACCAATTAAACCCTCAGAAACATATAAAAGGTTTAACAAAAATAATTACAAGACATTTGAAATAGAGGGAATACACCTTTTCCCTTTAGCGGATATAAAAACTGTGAACAGTAGAAATTTTAGTCAAGACTTATGCAACTATACAAAAGAAGGAAGATTACAGCTATATAAACAGTTAAAAAGTGACGTAGCTATTGAAATAAATAAACTACTAAAAAGAATTCCTTATAGCGATAATCTTGAATATGTAGATAATCGAATTTCAAGATACTCTATGCAATCAGGTAAATGTGCGATAACAGGAGAATTCTTAGTGGCTGAAGAAGTTCATTGTCATCACAGAATCCCTCGACATATGGGTGGTACTGATGAATTCAAGAACCTCGTAATAGTGCATAGAAATGTTCACAAATTAATCCACGCTACAGAAACAGAGACAATTGAACGATATAAGAGCCTTCTCCGATTGGATGGTAAACAATTGGAGAAATTAAACCAATTTCGTAAGAAATGTAATTTAGTTGCTTTAGTCTAAAAGGATAAGATGGAACGCCTAATGCGGTGAAAGCTGCACGTTGGGTGTGGAGCAGGGGAAAAGATGGAGATAACTTCAAAATCTTACCTATTGCTATAAAGGAAGCGCGCATAAATATGAAAAGAAAAAAGGAGTAATTCCTGTGCAAAAGGTTAATCACTCCTAACTACGAAATCTATTTTTTTTTTGAAGTTTTGAATCAAAGAGAGTCTTTATATCTCTAGACAATTGGACTTAACATTTTAAGGATAATAGAAGCATTTACGTTAGTTTGTGTGCCTCCTGCCAAAGTTTGAAGGATTACTGCTGCAGCGGAGGAATGATTTCTAAGTGTAAGTATACCGCCAGACGGTATAGCAATTATTGCCTGACCATTGTTTTGTTGAGTACCAGCCCCTGAACCATAGACTGTTTCTGGAATCGGTACACCATTTAAAAATAATGTGAATTGGTTAGGTTCAACACCTGATACGCTGAAAGTAACCTCGTAGATTCCTGGTCTAGTAACAAAAATTTGAGAGGTTCCTGGAGCATGCGTAATTCCCGGAGTAACTATACCTGTTGAATCAAAAATAATATCTGCTTCTACAGCTACAGTTTCAGGACCTAGATTATATATATATCCATATTCGCAAAGACCACTACATGCTGTTGGTGTTATAGGGGGAATAGCGCCAGTAATTCCACAGAGATCAACGGCTGTGAATGGTCCTATTTGGCTTCCACATAAGCAGGAACGTTTATTACAGTTACTACAGTTATCCATTTTTTCACCTCCATTAGTAGTATTTTATTCGAATGAAATATGGAGTAAAGGGCAATAGGCTAACAATCGACTAAATTTAATCGTTCATTATTGAAGGTTAAGTTACTGCACATTTTGAGATTATTTTTCTGAGGAAGTGAGTCAAAAATGAACAAAGAAACAAGATGAAAATAAAAGAGATTCAAAGTACAATACTGCTTATTAAAAATTGCTAAATAAGTTAAACCTAGTGCTAATTAAATCCAATTTATGAGACGGTTTTATGTCTTAAGCAATATCTCATGTGACAAAGACCGCACCATAATGATGACTTTAAGATAGAGAGGAAGAGTCAACCAAATGCTAAAAAACATAAATAATCAAGGTGAGATATTGGATACTGAAAATATTTTAGGGAAATATAGGGATAATATAGAATTAATTCAACAGAAATTAAAACAACTTGAGATGGTCACTACTAAATTGCAAAGTGAAGGATTGGTTGAAATAGAAAAGTTGGCTAATGAATTAAATATGTTGCAGAAGCTCTCAACGAGTATAGAATTTAAAGCTAAGTGTCTTATTTGTAATAACGGTGAAACAATCGAGACATCAGCATCTGAATAAAATATAGTTCAAGTCATATCCAATAGGTGTGGCTTTTTATTATGCATAAAGCAAAACAATCATTATGTATTTTTTTATTTAACGTGTGACAACACTCATTTCAAGTGTCGTCATCTTCTTAATTTTTTATTAGAAGAAGAGAATTTTTACTAAAAGCAAAAGAATTATTAGCTGGTTAAAGGATGGTTTTATTACCAACTTTAAATTCATTTTTATCACCACCTTTTTATTTAATTATTCTGTGTGATGAGGGTAAATTTTATTCCAAATATGAAAATTGTGAAGGGATGAATACTTTGAGTAAGGAAAAATAAACAAGGCATCAGAGGAAAGTTACCCTTAGTAAAGATAGATATGAAGGTGCAAGGGAAAGTTAGTATTACCCTAATAATTATGAGCATTAGAGGCGGTATTGGGTATTAATAATATTTTGAAATGAAACTAGCACTCAATAATTAGAAGAATGAATAGAAAAACAATTAGAGCAAATGATGAACCAGATCCATAACCACTACCATAAACTCCTAAGCCTTTTTGGAGGTTTTCAATGAAAGAAAAGTTATGAATATAACATTGATTTTTTATGTATTTAAAAAGATTCCTTTGTTGGCGTTCGGTACACCAAGGATATGTACCAAAAGAATCTTTTTTCATTTAATGATTTGAAAACCCTATAAAAGTGAGTACCTAATTTTTTTGTTTTATATTAATTATCTTCACTATTCCATTATTTTAAATTCCAAATGTGACTCCTGAACATTGTAAGGACCCAACGAAACATATTGTTCAGAAAAAAATATTTAGTTATTGAATAGTTCTTTTTTAAAAAAAATTGAAGTTAATAAAAAAGCCATTCCTATAAAAATGTAAATTAGTGCAACAGATTGGTTCGGAATAAATGAAATGTAAGTACTTGAACCGATTGACGTAAAAAATCCACTCATAAACATAAAGACACCTATACAATAAAGGAATTTTCCGATTGTAGTACGTTTTTTCATATATAGATTCCTCCTGAAATATGGATAACCGTATATTGAAGAATATCTTAATTAGGAAGTTTTTAGAACTATGAATTGATTTCACACTTTGAGGAAAGTATGTACTTATTGAAATAACGGAGAGCTTTACTTGGAAATTATTTAGTTGCATAGGCAGCTCTTTCTTACGATTAGTCAAGTATCTATAATAACTTTCTTAACTCTCTGATATTATTTTGATAAATTGGACCATGCCGAATAAAGCCTAGTGATTTTTCGATTTTTCATAAGGCTTTAGTATGTTAAACTGATGCTACGAYTGTACTAGGGAGCCAACCTGTAGTCGTAGTTTTGATTATGTGTGACAAGAAAGAAGATCGTTTTCAATAACTTGTTTACACATGCGATGGAGGCAACCTTATGACATTTGTTATAGGGTTGCGTTTTTAATTTATCGTAGTACTCAACG